>CADBNU010000016.1 GCA_902796085.1 Heyndrickxia coagulans | reverse complement strand
CTTTTTTATTTCATTTACAGTTTGGCTTCTTCTAATTTAAACCCTTCAACAATCACATCATCGTCAATCTCAAGCAGAAGACATCGTTTACCTTCAAACATAATATACTTCATATTTCGTAAATCTTTAGGTTTAATGGTGAGGTCTGCCACTTTCGTTTCAATTTTTATTGTTTTTGGCACTAAACTATTCGCTTTAAATTCATGCTTTTCATCATCAAGAACCGATTTAATGGCATGTTCTACAATTTGAGTACTTACATTTTCTACACCACTTACCGTTAATATTTTTTCAATATCTTTAGAATCAATGGTCGGTGGAGCACTTTCTTCCATTTCTTCACTTTCCTCATTTTCAACGATGATCCGGTCAAGTTCCTCATATACATTAGAGATCACTTCTGCATCCACTTTTTCCCCTACCACTTCTTTTAAAATATGTTCAAATATTGCTTTATCGTCTTGAGCGGTAAGTATTTCTTCGCAATTTAACACTTCTTCAATAAATTGATAGTCTGGTTGATTTACTTTTCCGGTATAATACAATATATGGTTAACATCGGCTGCATTGTCATTAAAGGCTGGGAAGAAGAATCCGGTTAACGGTGATGTTAAATTGATGATCGGATCAACATCATTACTTGATTTAAATGTTTTTTCGACGTAATCAAATAATAATGTTTTTTTCGGTTGGTCAATTTTATTTACGGAACATAAAATAAATGGACTCGCATATGTTTCCTCTGAACCATCTTCTTCTAACTCATAGTTCTTTCTCCTTTTTGGTTTACGATATTCTCCACGAATAAATGTAACAACGGTATCAAAGGAATAGACATTTTTTTCATACATTTTTTCTACAACCGAAAGCATATATTCCTTCCACTCATCCGTAGAATGTGCATGTAATCCTTCATAAAGCGTTGTTTGGGTACTGTTTTCAATCCCTTGAACAAATTTAAGTTCAAATAACTTCGAATCAAGTTGTCCCGTTAATACCTTTTTAAAATTTTTTAAAAATAATTCTTGTGCTTCTTGTTCTATTAATTGAAACGGTTGACTTACATGAAAATATATTTCTCCCGTTTCCTTCTGCACATAAACATTAAAGATTTCTTTAATTCTCAGTAAATCATTATTCAATTTAAACTGTTTACGAATATTCGCGATATCTTTTTTATTCATATTACTTCAACTCCCTTTTCGATTATACGCTTTTTTGCATAAATTTGTAATAGTAGATTCCCCATCTCTTAATTGAACTTTATCGTACTACGATTCATAACTGCGAAATTAAACATTTTATCTTTTTGAATTATTCGTAAAATAATTTACATTTTTTGTAACAAATGGTAATATCTAATCACAAGATATTCAGGTCATCAGATGAGTTGGTAAAAAATTTCATCAACCTTTTTTTCTAGCATTTATTGAAAGCGGTTTACTATAATTTTTTCTATTTTAGAGGTGATAATAATGTATAATGCAAGAGTACTAACTGCAAGTTTAATAGGAAGTGCAATTGAATGGTTTGATTACTTTCTATACGGAACCGTTGCTTCTTTAGTTTTTAATCAACTGTTCTTCGTTAGTGAAGATCCCGTCGTCGGCTTGCTAATTGCTTATACTTCCTTTTCTATTGCCTTTTTCTTACGCCCCATTGGTGGAGTTGTTTTCAGTCATATCGGTGATCGACTAGGTCGGAAAAAGACGTTGGTATTAACATTAAGTTTAATGGGGTTATCAACTTTCGGTATGGGGTTACTTCCAACTTATCAAGTCATTGGAATTTGGGCTCCCATCTTTTTAACATGTTTACGATTCATTCAAGGCTTGGCACTTGGCGGTGAATGGGGCGGTTCTGTTCTACTAGCCGTTGAATATGCACCAAAAAATAAAAAAGGATTGTTCGGTAGTGTTCCACAAATGGGGATTTCAATCGGTTTAATATTAGGTTCTCTTGTTATGTCAGTGATGACGTTACTTCCAAATGATCAGTTTATGAGTTGGGGATGGCGTGTACCTTTCTTATTAAGTGCTGCTCTCGTATTAGTTGGAATATGGATTCGCAAAGGAATTGATGAAACTCCGGCATTTAAAGAGGCTCAAAAAGCCGGGGAAATTTCCAAACTCCCCATTGCAGATACATTAAAATATCATTGGAAAGCAGTTTTAATCGCAATGGGTGTGAAGGTAGTAGAAACAGCACCATTCTACATATTTGGTACATTTATTGTGTCCTATGCAACTAACCAGTTATCGTTTGGTGAAACGGAAGCCTTAAATGCGGTTGTAATTGGGGCTCTAATCGCTACCATTATGATCCCAATCATAGGTCATGTATCAGATCGAATTGGAAGGAAGAAAATCTACTTATTCGGAATTGTTGCAACAATGATTTATGCTTTTCCATATTTTTGGATATTACAACAAGGGTCCGTATTTTTACTTATATTAGCAACCGTGATTGGACTTGGGTTTATATGGGGATCACTTAATGCTGTTCAAGGTACAATGATGTCAGAATTTTTCCCCGCAAAAATTCGTAATACCGGGATTTCTCTAGGTTATCAACTTGGAGCAGCCATTGCAGGGGGTACAGCACCATTAGTGGCAACAGCGTTATTAGCAAAATTTAATAATTCTTTCATTCCGGTCGCTTTTTATATGATATTCGCAGCATTTATCAGCCTTATTGCAATTTTATGTGTTAAGGGGAAAAAGCATCTAATTGGGCAAGCAGAAAGAAAATTGGATTTAGATGCATAACCTGAGTTTACCTAATTCATCAGATGGCTCGAATTAACTATCATCAACATGGTTAGTAATTAAAAATAGTAGTACGACCTAAATTCAGGTTGTACTACTATTTTTTCAATCATCATGTATAAAATGAACAGTCTACCATTGACACATTACACTTTCCATTCTATTGAGTCGCTTTACTATTTTTCATATTTTTATTCCGCACCGGTTTTAAAATAATGGCCATGATTATTACAAGGGCTGATATGACTACTGTCGTATAAAATAAACCATTATACCCCGATTGGGCAGCTGTTTGGGTAATTTGATTAACACTCGTTTCAATGACCTCTTTTAACGCCGGATCTTGAATACGTTCTAAAATTCCTTCGTAGTTCACACCTATAGAACGATTGGTATGCTCCATTGAACTTGCTATCATTTGTAACTCCTGTAACGCTTCCGGACTTAAGTCAGCATTTTCTATATTTCTTTTTAAAATATCAGGAAAGTCTGTTTCAAATAAAGTGGGAATTTTATTAAATCCCCGTGCAATAAATCCAGCATAAATGGTCGGAGCAATCGTCATACCAATTTGACGAATAAGTGATAATCCAGCTACAGCAGTTCCTTTATCCTTTTCCAGCCGTTCGGTTGCTAAAATATTTAACGGAGCACCTAATAAAACCCCCATCCCTAAGCCTGCGATACAGGATGAAATTACAAACTGCCATTTGTCATCAATCCAAGTAGGGAATAACAGAAAGCCGATAGCTGTAATTAGTCCTGATAAAAAGACGGTTAAAATTGGCCCCCGCTTATCAACTAATGCTCCACCTAAGGCCGCACCAACACCAGAAGCTAAAGCTAACGGTGTCATCCAATAACCGGAATACTCGGCTGGAATACCTAAAACTTGCTCAGAGAAGGCTGGTATAAAAACCATTCCAGCAAGTAAAGCACCCGATAGTGCCCCAACGAACAGTGTCAACAAATATTGCGGTTGTGTTAATAAACGAACAGGTAATACCGGGTCGCCATCTTTCCGATTTTCTAACGCACGGTTATACAGAATTAAAATTGAGAATAGGACAATCCCCGCTATAATAAAACCAAATACTTCAGGTTGAGTTACACTATCCCAAAAATCAGTTTCAATATTCGTTATACCGTACATTATTCCGAGGATCGATAAAGATAAAAGGATCGTTCCTAATAAATCCATCTTACCAGTAGATGGCTCTTTTGTTTCTTCAATCTTGAAGTACCCTAAAATAATCAATACGATTGCAATGGGCACATTAATGAAAAATAAATAATGCCAATTTCCCGTTAAATCCAATATAAAACTACCAACATTCGGACCTAATACGGCACCAATCCCATTCATCCCACCTAATATTCCAAGGGCTTTTCCTTGTTTTTCCTTTTGAACTGTACTTAATATATGGGAACTTCCGATAATGAAAATTCCCCCGCCCCCCATCGCTTGAATAAAGCGAGCTACTAAATAAAATCCAAAGTTAGGACTTAAGGCAACGAATAGTGAACCGATACCAAACAGAGCTATTTCTACAAGAAATAACTTTCTTCGACCATAACGATCGGCAATTTTTCCAACAACAGGTATGCTAATGGCTAAGCCGAGAGTATAAATCGTTACTCCCCATGCTCCCCAGTTAGCTGATACATCAAAAGAATTGTTGATGGTCGTCAACGCAGCACTAATGATACCATTGTCTAAGGCTGCCATAAATACGCCAATACAAAATAATGTAATTGCCCAAGTCGAACTCGACATTCCTCTTTTTTTCAAGTTATCCAACAACCTTTCTATAAAAGTGACACACATTTCACATTAGATAAAAAAATAAAAATTTATCTTAAAACAATTCAATTATTTTTCATTTTACTCTTTTTTTGATGAAAATACCAATAATTTTTTTAGAGAAATTTTAACAATCTTGATTCAACAATTGTATGGATGACAATTTTACCAAGTCTACTTTTTATTTATAGATTTGCCTTCTATAACTATATAAAACTAGTTTTCTGACTATACGAATCATCTCATTTTTTCATATACTACAATGTAAATCCAATAGGAAACTAAGCAAAATAAAACTTCTTCTATAATATTTAGGAGGTTATACAATTGTCTATTAGGCCACATGGCGGCATTTTAATAAACCGGGAAAAGTTAGAAGCTGAACAAAACGCACTCTTAAAAAAAGCAAAAAACCTTAAAAAATTGAAGGTTTCCAAATGGACGATATCCGATCTGGAGATGATTGGAACAGGTGTCTTCAGCCCTTTGCAAGGATTTATGAATTCTAAAGATTACCTGTCCGTATTGTTAAAAGATCGTTTAAAAAATAACATCATTTGGCCCATTCCAATTACATTACCAGCTCATAAAAAAGAAATTGAATCATTCCAAATTGGCGACACCATTTCCTTAATTGGAGAAGATGGCGTTATCTATGGACTTATACATTTAGAAGAAATGTACACACCGAATAAGCTCCTTGAAGCTGAAAAAGTCTATAGAACCACCGATCCTACTCATCCCGGAGTCAAAAGGCTATATGAATGTGGGGAGATTTATCTTGCTGGCCCAATTATACTATTAAACAGACAAAACTATAACGAATTTCATTCCTATTATAAGACGCCTAAAGAAACACGTGAACTATTTAAAAAACTTGGTTGGAAAACGATTGTCGGATTTCAAACTCGCAATCCTGTCCACCGTGCCCACGAGTATATTCAAAAGTGTGCTCTCGAAATTGTTGACGGCTTATTGTTAAATCCTCTTGTCGGTGAAACAAAAGCAGATGACATTCCTGCTAACGTACGGATGCGAAGTTACGAAGTACTTTTAGAAAACTATTTTCCAAAAAATCGAACAAAACTTATTGTCTTTCCTGCTGCGATGCGCTATGCAGGGCCAAAAGAAGCGCTATTACATGCAATCGCCCGTAAAAATTATGGATGTACTCATTTTATTATTGGTCGTGATCATGCAGGAGTTGGAGATTTTTACGGCACATATGATGCTCAAAAATATGTGGAGCAATTTGAGGATGAACTTGGCATTCAAATATTAAAATTTGATCATGCATTTTACTGTAAAAAATGCGAAAACATGACCACAGAAAAAACTTGTCCTCACGAGCAAAGTTTCCACGTTCATCTAAGCGGGACAGAAGTTCGTAAAAAACTTCAGAACGGGGAGGAATTACCAAAGGAATTTACTCGACCTGAAGTTGCGAACGTGTTAATAAACGGAATGGGTTCATAACATGAAAGTTTAGGTGATTAAGTATGGGAAAACATATCTCTTGGCATGCGTCAAAAATTTCAAAAACAGATCGACATCAATTAAATCGACATAAAAGTGCCGTCCTTTGGTTTACGGGCTTATCGGGATCAGGCAAGTCAACGATTTCAGTTGAATTGGAGAAGGAACTATTTCAGTTAGGCATTCATGTCTACCGTTTAGATGGAGACAATTTACGCCATGGGTTAAATGCGAACCTTGGATTTAGTCCTGCAGATCGAAAAGAAAATATCCGCCGAATTGGAGAGGTTGCAAGGTTAATGGTTGATGCCGGTTTACTTACTTTAGCTGCAACGATATCACCATTCCGAGAAGATCGTGAGCAAATTAGAAAATTGTTTGATGAAGGCGAGTTTATCGAAGTCTTTGTTAAAGCAAGGGTCGAAGTATGTAAGGCAAGGGATCCAAAAGGGCTTTATCGAAAAGCAGAAATGGGTAAAATCAAAAACTTTACAGGAATTGACGCCCCTTACGAAGAACCAAAATCACCAGAAATTGTCATTGATACAGAAAAACTAACAATAACAGAGTCAGTACAAGTGATTTTAGACTACTTAAAACAAAATGGTTATTTACAATACCCTTAATAAATTTAAGAAACACCTCTTTATATATTTTTCAAAATAGAGGTGTTTTTTTATTAAACTAGAATACTAGTCTAGATATCATCAGCATATTTAACTTTTCTAATATAAACTTCCTTCTTCGAAACAATCCACTACCTAAGGAGCACAATGGGACCCATTGTGCCCAAAAAATTAATATTTACTTCTCTGTACACGAATCAAACCATCAACAATATCCCAGATTAAGGCAATCGGAAAAAGAATCGTTAGAAACAATGTAATCCCATTCCAGAAATTATTTACTGTCACATATGTTTCACTGCCCTCAATTAACAGTCCATTTTCGACAAGAGCCTTCATAAATTCTGGGTTCCAAATATCCGGAAGCGAAATGAATATTAACAATCCAATGATTGATAAAACATTTACAACAGCAGTAATAATCACTAATTTAATTGTCCATTTGCCAAAAACCAATTTTAATGCTTCCTTAATAATTCCAACACCAAAAATGAGTAAAATAAAGATAAGCTGATAACCGTAAAAATTAGGATTAAAAAAAGGAATAACAGCTTTGAAATGACCATCTTCAAATAGCCAAATACCTAAAAACTTACTAGAACAGAGAGCAATTAAAATCATATAACAGATAATCCCAGCAATCACTTCCCCCTTTTTAATGCGGCCCTTTGGATGAGGAATCTCAGGTAAATCTGCAGGATGCCAACGATCTCCCCTATCAACTTGTTTCTTTTTTATTCCATCTGGAATGAGAATTTCAACAAGTGCAAAGGAAAGGACAATCCATCCTACCGCCATTGGGACTACCGTTACAATATCAAGAATAAAATGAATAAAAGCATCTAAAATTTCTGGTGGATATAAAATCATCTTAATAATAAATCCTGTACCCATGATCACAAAAACAGAAATCAATGTGACTTTCAAAACAATGACAAATGGATCAAATAATGTCGGTCCAATGAAATACTTTTTATCATCGCGGTACTTTAATGCTAACTCCCTTGGATCTCCAAGTTCCAAAAGTACATCTTCTATATGTTGATCAGTAATCTGATCTCCTTGTGCTCTTTCTTCCAGCATATCATCGATTAATCCACGTAATTCTTTTCCAATTTCTTCGCGCGCTTTTGAAGGTAATTTTTGCGTAACTGCATGTATATATCTATCGACTAGTTCCATTTTCCTCCCCCTCACCATTGTTAAGTAAATTTCCCATACTCATTACCATTTTTTTCCATTCAATGACCAATTGTTCAAACACCTTTTCTCCCGTTTTACTTAATAAATAATATTTTCGTGGCCTTGTCTCATTCGTATCCCATTTACTTTCTAATAGCCCTTGTTTTTCTAATCGTCTTAATAACGGGTATAAGGTATTTGCTTCTACGGGAAAATCTTTCTCCTCTAGGCTAGTAACTAATGAATAACCGTATTGTGGTTCTTTAAGCTGACTAAGTACAGCAATTGTCAATGTCCCTCGTTTTAATTCGTGATTTAACTTCTCTAAATGTTCTTTTATCTCACTCAATTTTGCTCTCCTCCCGACCTTCATTATAGTGTATGATATACAGTATTGTAAAGTTCCAATTATTATATTTTATAAATTACATGCTTCAAAAGATATTAGAAGAACTAACAATTAACGCTTTACGGCTTAAAAACATAGAATAAAATAGTCTGTGATTCATGAGGAGGAAAAAATATGTCGTACCACGATCCCTATCTCACCTATTCTTACCAACCGTTTCATTGGGGTACGCCATACTCATTCGTGTGGCCAAATACACAATACTTCTATATGCCGATGTATCCGTGCTATCGTCAACAAAATTCTTTCCCACCAGTTGATACGAAAGGATTCGAACAATCAGCAAAACGGTTTCAAGAATTAATGAAAGAAGTCACTTTATTTATAAACAGCATTATTCAATCTACTGAATATGCTTACCAATTAATGGATGCCGCCCAAAAATCAGATCAAGTAAGAGTCGAACAATTGATAAAATCAGCTGGCATTAGCATAAAATATAAAGTTTCATTTACACCGTCAGCAATCCAAATTACATTCGATAACTCAACTGATAACTTTTCATGTTGCAGCATGTTGGTCGTGTTACGATGGTAGAAGAGAAAAAAGGTTGTAAGGCCATGTGCGACTTACAACCTTTTTCATTGTGATATTTGAAAACTGATAGACATCTTAAAATAGGTCTTTTTTCAAACAGATGAATATATAATGTAATGACTTAAAAAGGTGGGGATGATATGCAAGTTCAATATAACTATTTAGACCGAAAATTTGTGAAATATGTAACGGAGGATTTTTCCATTCAACAGGCAAAAAAATTTTTACAAGATACTGGATTTCGCTGTGTACCGATTTTAGATAAAACCGAAAAGAAATTTTTAGGGAATGTCTATGAAATTGATACATTTAAATATGACGGCTCTTTTGAGGATTCTGTTATAAATATTGCGGAGGATGTAGATGCCACCGTTCGTGAAGATGAATCTTTCTTCCGCGTATTTTTTTCAATCAAAAAATATCCTTATTTGGCAGTTGTAAATGCAGAAGGAGAATTTACTGGCATTCTCCCCCATTCAAAAGTGATGGAAATATTTGAAGATGCCCTCGGTGTTCATACAAAGGGACATATGCTAACCATCGGTGTATATGATTTTGATCATACATTAAAAAAATTGACAAGTATTATTAGTAAGTACTCTCCCATTCAATCCTTGATTACACTACACAGCGACCAATTTGTTAGACAAATTGTTATTACGGTACCGAAAGAAGTACAACATAGTACTTTAGAAAAAATACATGAAGAACTTACGAAAGCTAATTTTCGTATCGTACACATGGACCGACTTTCATAATCCAACTAATGAGGCTATCTTATGACAAAAAGGTAGCCTTTTTTGAAGAAAACAATCTATAAAACTTTGCCTATTCCCTTTTTATTGGTAGTATATGTATTAATGAGCTTACATTGCATTGGAAAGGATGAATGAGATGGATGCGCCACTTTATTATGAACTAAAAAAACCATCGAATCTTGATCCCGGTAAAAAGTACCCTGTTCTTTTCATGTTACATGGGATGGGCAGCAATGAAAAAGACTTACCTCCTCTTGTTGAAGGCTTTGAAAACGAAATGTTTATTTTTAGTCTGCGGGGACCGATTATCCAACCACCAGGCTACGCCTTTTTTACTTTCCAAAACTTCGGCTCACCCGACCGCGATACGTTTGATCATGCATTGCGTACTTTAGAAGCCTTTATTACCTATGCTGAACAACATTATCCGATTGACGCCGAAAATATTTTCTTAATGGGATTTAGCCAAGGTTCCATCGTCTCCATGTCCTTTGCGATTCAAAACTTTGGTCGCATAAAAGGTGTAATCGCATTAAGTGGTTATATCCCAACTTTTGTAAAAGAAGAAAATAAAACAAAAAATCTTGAAAAACTTAACATCTTCATTTCTCATGGAATGCAGGACCCTGTTCTGCCTTACGCTTTCGCATTAGAGAGTAAAAACTTCCTAGAAAAAACAAAAGCAAATTTTTCATTTAAAAGTTACCAAGCAGGACATTTTGTAACTGAAGAGAATTACAACGACCTCCGCACTTGGTTAAAAGAGCAATTAAACACAGAATGACGGGAAAATCCCGTCATTTTTTTACCATCATGAATCCTTTTCTGTTACAGTTAAAGTATAGAAAATTTTTGGAGTGATTAGAATGTGGTTGGTTGCCCTTATCCTTTCCGTTGCACTTATCAGTTTCCTCGTGACTTTCACGATTACGAATCGAATTCAATCCCGTCATATTGAATTGGAAGAAATGAATACTCTATATATTTGTGATACATGCGGCAAATTTCATCGGCGTTATCAGGAAGAATTACAACAACTTATTGATCCGAAGTATAAATCGTACTTAACTTGTCCGAACTGTTACAGCTCCACTCGAATTTATACTGATCCAGAATTTAGCTGGATGAAAACGAACCCTGAATGCCCTGAACTAGATAAACACGATTTAAAAAAAGTAAAAAAAGCGATGAAAAAAACGAAACAACTCCTGTTAGAAGATCAAAGCATTGATCAATTTCTGCACTATTATAAACTCCATAACAATAAAAATAGCGATAATAATATTCTTAAATAGTTTTATTGGTAATTTTTCTACAAAACAGAGATAATAAACACGAAAGGAAAATGATTATTTTTTGAATGGAGTGTCCATATGTTACCAAAACATCAACTCGATCGAATCAATGCACTGGCAAAAAAAGCAAAAACGGAAGGACTCACCCTTGCAGAACAAAAGGAACAAATTGAGTTAAGAAAAAAATATATTGAAAACTTCCGCTTTGGCATGCGCAATACAATAGAAGGTTTAAAGATTGTCGATGATCAGAATAATGATGTAACACCTGAAAAATTAAAACAAATTCAACAAGAAAAAGGCTTGCACAATCGATAAATGTTCGAATTACAAAAGGAGCTCTTTAACAAGCTCCTTTTCCCTCACTGACTAATGGCAGGTGTTAACACATCAACTTCTCCAACAACTTTTCGCTCTTTCAATTTTTCATAGAACAATTCCTTTTTAATCCTTTCAGCAAAATGACTTGTAACATATTCTTTTACAAACAAGTCTCTTTTTAATGTGTCTTCCTCCTTGCGAAACCAACCTACTTTTCGAAACCGTTCACTTTCCGGCTGTGAAGTCCAAAGTAATATTGCCTCTTTTTCTAGTTGATATTCAACACGCCTTTTTAAAACCATTTCTTGAAACCGCCGTTCCCGCTCCTCTTCATGATTTCCTTGTTCTGGCAATCGTTCAATTAAGGATTCATACGATTGTATAATATGAGACAATTGTGCTGATGCTACTTCTTCGTATGTTGTTTTAATCTCCTTGATAATCTCCTTTTTCAATCCACTTAAATCGATTTGTTGTAGTAAGTTTTCAGAAACATGGAGATACAGTTCCTTATTGTCTAACTTTGTTTCCTCTTGAAAAGGAACCGGTCGCACTTCAAACTTTTCTTTTATTTCATTAAAAATAACTGTTAGAGGAGCTTTTTCATTACGCCTTTGTTTTATATAAATACCAATTTCTAAATCAAGTTCATCGTAAATTTTTTCACCCGTTTCATCGATGCGATTTACATAATGGATGTGCGCATTTTCTAATTTATTGAACCAAGTCGACACCGTTTTCCGATTTAATTTTAAGTCGTTTACTGCATATTGTATTTGCTCTGTAAAATCACTTATTTTCCAACTCAACATTTGCACCTCCCTTTCGAAATCTAACCAATGTCTATTATTCTTCATCTTATTTTGTAAACTTCGACAAAGCAATAAAATTACCTTTTAAAACTGTTCGACAACTACTTACAACTGCTGTGTGTCTTTTGTCAATTCCTTTTTATTCATGTAGAAATGAGAAAATCCTTGTCAGTTTTTCCTAAATTTATATGTTCGTAAAAGCAACATACTAAACTGACAATCTTTAATTATGGTAAAATCTCATTACGCATATTAAAATGAAATTAAATTTTTCGTGAAAGTAGGCGATAAAATGGAGACACAAACGGCTACAAATCAAGTTACCGCGAAAAGTGGATTTTATCCTAGAGCATTGTATACGTATAGTGGTACCCATTTTTTAAATGATCTTGTGACAACCGGAATGGTTCCAGCGTTAGTTGTTATGTATAAGGATGCTTTTGCCTTAAGCTATACGGAATCTACGTTAATCGTATTAATTTCCTATCTAACCTCTGCTATTTCTCAACCGATCTTCGGTATGATGTCTGATCGTAAGCCTAGAGTTTGGTTTTTCTCTGCAGGTCTATTTTTATCTGTTACAGGATTAGCGCTAACCGCCATTGCCCCTAATTTATTTTGGCTTTTAATTTTCATTGCCATCTCTGGCCTAGGTTCAGGCATCTTCCACCCAGAGGCATCAAGGGGTACCCATTTTGCATCAGGAAAGAAAAAAGGTTTAGCTCAATCGATTTTCCAAGTTGGTGGGAATGCGGGGCAAGCCTTCGGACCACTGATGATTCCCTTATTTCTCGTTTATACGGGGATTGACGGATTAATATGGCTCTTACCTATCGCTTTTTTATCCTTATTTTTAACTGTACCTTTACTGAAATGGATGAAGACCAGTGTTCAAAATTATCAAGGGAAGAAAAATGAATTACCCGGGGAAAATCATGTTTGGGGATCCATATTACTCATTGTTGTCATTTTATTACGATCCTGGTGTCAAGTTGGTGTCGTTATTTTCCTTCCGTTTTATTTAAGTCATTTAACATTGCAACAATCGGAACTATTAAACTTTATATTTGTCGGTGCTGGTGCACTTGGTACATTTTTCGGTGGTGTTTTAGCTGACAAAATTGGTATGAAACGATTAATGGTAGGCTCCATGATGCTGGCTACCCCTTTTGCATTACTATTACCTTATGTTGATGGATGGCTTACTGTTATCATGTTATTATTTTTTGGTTTTAACGTCCTCTCTTCCTTTTCCGTTAGTGTCATATATATGCAAATGTTATTACCAAAAAATTTAGCACTAGCATCCGGCCTTTCCATCGGCTTTGGTATCGGTGCTGGTGGGATTGGATCTGTATTATTAGGAGGAATTTCTGATATCATCGGTGTTACTACTGTATTTACAATATTATCCATATTGCCTTTGATAGGTGCAAT
>CADBNU010000015.1 GCA_902796085.1 Heyndrickxia coagulans | reverse complement strand
ATTTACATCTTTTTCAAATAAAACGTTTGCATTTTTTAGTAGATCTTCAAGATCTGAAGAAAACAATTTAAAAATAGGATTTAATATTATGCTAATGAGTAACAAACCAATGACCATTTTTACATATTTTTGCAAAGACGTTTGAGGTAATAATAGTTCAACTACTACCGCAAGTAATATAAACAAAAGAATATTTGTAATCCAATCGGTTAAAAAATCCATTCTGACACCTGCCTTAACGAACCATTAACGTTATATTTCCTGCTAAAATGATAACCGTGATACTTAAGAAAAACATGATGGATACGATACCTAAGGCAGCAAAAATATAAATAATACTTTTTGAAATAATATCAAGACAATGAATAATAGATCCTCCACCTAAAGGTTGTAAAAGTGCTGCTGAAAATTTATAAATAAAAGCAATCATTAATATTTTTAATGATGGAAATAAAACGAGAAATAAAAGGATACCGACACCAGCTAGTCCAATTGTATTTTTTAAGATAACAGAGGCACTAATAACCGTATCTGCAGCATCCGTAAACATACGACCAACAACAGGTATAAAATTGCTTGTTGCAAACTTTGCTGTTTTGATCGCAACTCCATCAGCAACGGCTGTAACAGAACCTTGAATCGAAACAACACTTAAAAATACCGTCATGAATACACCTAATAATCCAACGCTCCAATTCCGTAAAAGGCTGGCTAATTTCGTTGCCTTATAATTAGTTGTAAGAGTGCTTACAATACTAAGGAGAACAGATAAAAATAATAATGGTAAAACAATCTTGTCCACAAACACTCCACTAATATTAGTTAAAAATACAATGACTGGATGAAAAAAACCTGCGGAAATGATATTTCCACTTGTTGCAATTAATGCTAATAGTAATGGTATAAAGGCAATTGTAAAATTGATCATTTGTTGGATAGCATCCGATGCATATGAGATGGCTGAATGAAAGCTATTTAATGCAAGTATCATTAAAACCATAAAAATAACTGCATATGCGATTTTACTCACCGTTGTTGTTTCAAATGCATTTTGTAAAGATTGTAAGAACATACTTAATACGGTTAATAAAATTAATGTACCTAGTAACTTTCCATTCAGAATTAATTCGTGAAAAATATAATTTATTGCTCCGAACGTTAATTCTTTAAACGAAAATTCACCAGCTTGTTTAATATATTCAACAATGCTTTGTTTTTCAATTCCGGGTAAAAACCCTCCGTATTCATGAATAATGTTATTCCAGAAACCTTCGATCTCTTGGAAATCCATGTTATCGATTTGTTCATTTACTAAATCCATTGCATTAATAGGCTGTTTGTCATTATCTAATTGTTCTTGTGGAACATTTGTATTTGCAACGGTAGGAACCGGTGTAAAAAACAATAAGATGATTCCAACAAACAGAAAAAAATGCCCTATCCTTTGCCTCATCTTTTCACCTCGAAAAAGGAGTGATTTATGAAGATCTTAAGATGGAATCATTTTTATGATCATTTCGATTAGAATCGTAAGAATTGGCACCGCCATTGCTAATATAACAATTTTCCCCGCCATTTCTATTTTGGAAGCGATCGAACCTTGTCCCGCATCTTTCGTAATTTGTGAAGCGAACTCCACAATATATGCAATACCGATGATTTTTAAAATAGTTTCAACATATACTGAATTCACATTGGCGTTAATTGCAATTCTTTCTATCATTTGAATTATCATGTAAATTTGATCGATTAAAAATAGAAAGATAACACAACCCGTAAATACAATGAGAAGAAATGCGATATTCGCCTTTTGTTCCTTTAAAATTAATGCTAAAAAGGTGGCAACTAAACCAATTCCGACGATTTGTAAAATATCAATCGAAAAGCCCCCCTCTAACCATTAAATAAAAATACTGATTTAATTTTTTGAAACAAATCATTGACTATAGTTGCTACTTGAAAAAGAATATAAATAAAGCCAATGAGGACTACCCATTGGGAATATTCCTTTTTTCCTGCTTGATCTAAGATCGTGACTAAAAATGCAACAATGATTCCAACCCCGGCAATTTTAAAAATTACATCCACATCGATGCCCATCACATTTCCCCCTAATCCAAACCTCTACATTAGCAAGATAATAATAAATAGTCCTGTTAGTATCCCTAAATTCCGAAACATCTTTCCGTAGGATGTTTGTTTATCTCGTGCCTCTTCTTCCTCACGTTCTAAATGAGTTAAAGCTAATCGAATTTGTTTTTGTTGTTGCACTAAGTCATGCTTACCTAAAGTTTCACCAAACTGTTTTAAAATCTCCAATTCCGTAGTTTTAAAGGCTGTTCGTTTCCAAATGTGCTCCAGGGCTTCAACCCAAGCATTACTTGCTGTTGTATCCCCTTTAATTAAATTCATGGCGAAACATTCAAATAAGTCTTTAACCGGACTTCCTACTTGCTTTGCAATTCTTCGCGATGCTTCATGTAATGGGGTATGTCCATACATGATTTCTGCTTCTAAACTTTGCAAAGCCGATTTTAATATACGTATTTGACGCGTTCTTTCTGTTAATGCTTTTGAAGCTTCAAAGCCAATCCAGCTAGTGGCAATGATTATACAAATAGCACCAATGATCTTGATCATGTTACAACACTCGCTCTTCGTACTAATTCATTTCCATTCTCATCTTTTATGCTGATAACGTTGCCTGGACCCTTCCCTCGTGATAATTCAATAAAGCGTTTAAATATTTTTTGTTCTAGTATTGGCTTTAATATAGGTCTTCTCTGTATATCTTGATAAGATTCACCGTGGGTCGTCATCATTAAACATATCCCTGCATTGACTGCTTCTAAAATAGCATCGGTGTCTTCTTTTCTTCCAATCTCATCGACTATTAAAACATCGGGACTCATTGATCGAATCATCATCATCATTCCTTCTGCCTTCGGACATGAGTCCATTACATCCACTCGAACACCAAAGGTAAGTTGTGGCACGCCTCCAACACTTCCCGCTATTTCGCTTCTTTCATCAATAATACCGACTTTAAGAGGCGGAATATTTGGTTTTTTACATCCTGTTGAAATGACTCTTGCAAGATCTCTTAATAAAGTAGTTTTACCTGTTTGCGGCGGACCGATGATCATTGTACTTTTCCAATCTGATTGGTAAATATATGGTAACCATTTTTCTGAAATACCGATTTTTTCTTTTGCCACTCGTATGTTGAACGAAGCCACATCCCGAATCGCTTTGACATCTCCTTTTTCTAAAATCACTTTTCCTGCTAGTCCGATTCGATGCCCGCCTTCAATCGTGATATATCCCCTTTTTAATTCTTCATCTAACGTATAAAACGAATGTTTACTAATTTTGTTTAATAATTGTTCCGCATCATGAGGATTCACAACATAGGAGAGATAAATCACTTCTCGATTACTTATTAGTTCAATTGGACGAGAAATACGAATCCGAATTTCTTCTATCTTTTCTAAAAGATTGTTCGGCAGGTTTTCAAATTGTTCTCGTAAGGATAATGGTAATAGATCTATTATTTGTTTCATGATCGAACCTCTCCTATAGACAGATTCTGGATTACTTTTCTATTTAAATGTATTTCATGTTTGGACAAAGTATGACTACAATTTGGGGAAATTACTGCACTGTGAAGAGAAATATTATGAAGTTAGTATGAAAAGATTCATATAGAAAAGTTTTTTCAAAAAAATAGACTGTCCGATCGGACAGTCTACCGAAATTATGCTCTTGATACATAAGATCCATCACTTGTATTTACAACGATTTTGTCGCCAACATTAACAAAGAAAGGTACTTGAACAACATAGCCTGTTGATAATTTGGCAGGTTTTGAACCACCTGAAGCCGTATCTCCTTTAATACCTGGTTCAGTATCTATCACTTCTAATTCAACTGTATTTGGAAGTTCAACACCTAATGTTTCGCCTTGGAACATAATTAAATGTACTTCCATATTTTCTTGTAAAAAGTTTAATTCATGTTCAATTTGTGATGCTTGCAATTCAACTTGTTCATAATTATCCATGTCCATAAATACATGGGTATCGCCACTAGCATACAAATATTGCATTTTACGATTATCGATTTGGGCTTTTTCTACTTTTTCACCCGCACGAAATGTTTTTTCTTGTACATTACCTGTGCGTAAATTTTTTAATTTAGACCGAACAAAAGCTGCACCTTTACCAGGTTTCACGTGTTGGAAATCAAGCACTCTCCAAATTCCACCATCAACTTCAATTGTTAATCCGGTTTTAAAATCGTTTACTGAAATCATAAAATATCCTCCTACCAATTACAGTATGATTAATTCTTTTGTTGAATGTGTAAGCGGTTCGTTTCCATGTTCAGTGATTAATAAATCATCTTCAATCCGAACACCGCCAATTCCCTCTATATATATGCCAGGTTCACAAGTCACAATCATGCCTGGCTTTAAAACCGTATCAGAGCGAAAAGAAAGACCAGGACCTTCATGTACTTCTAATCCGATACCATGTCCTGTTGAATGACCAAAATGAGGGCCATATCCTTTTTCAGTTATATAATCACGACAAATGGCATCTGCTTCTTTTCCTGTCAAACCACTACGAATTTCTTCGACTCCTTTTTGTTGAGCCCCAAGAACAATATCGTAAATTTCTTTCATTTGATCAGAGGGTTGGCCAACCGCTATTGTTCGCGTTATGTCAGAAACATATCCTTTATACAATGCACCAAAATCTAGCGTAACCATATCGCCTTTTTCAATGACTTTATCAGATGCAACACCATGTGGGAGAGCAGATCTAGCACCCGAGGCTACTATGATGTCAAAAGATGAAGATGTTGCACCACTTTTTCTCATAAAAAACTCTAATTCATTAGAAACTTCCAATTCTGTTTTACCTGGTTTGATAAATTCTAAAATATGTTTAAAGGCAGCATCAGCAATATCTGCAGCAATTTTAATTAACTTTATTTCCTCAGGATATTTAATTTGACGTAATTCTTCTACAATACCAGTTATCGGAATAAATTCCGCGGTCAATTCCTTGACATAAGTTTGATGGAGTGCATAAGTCACATCTTTCTCTTCAAAACCTAAACGTTTAACGTTTTTTTCCTTACAAATCTTTGCTACCTCATGTGGAATCGAACCTTGATGTTGGATCACTTCAAAAGCAATACATTCAGCTTTTGCTTGTTCAGTATAACGAGAGTCGGTAATAAAGTAGGCTCCTTCTTCAGTAATCAGCGCAACTGAAGAATCGCCTGTAAAATTTGTTATATATCGTACATTGTATAAATTTGTTATGAGTAGCGCATCAATATCAAATTTAGAAAAAGTCGTACGCAACCGATTTAATTTTACCATTTTTCTCTCTCCCTACATAAAATTCACAACACATATTTTACCATATATTTCAACCGGTTACCTACTTTTTTCTATCTCTTTCGTTTTTTCTCTTTCTAGCTGTTCATTGTATTCATAGGAAATGGAATAACCTATAAATAATCCGAATAATAAATAAATACATAACATGGTTATTACCGTATTGAACTTTAATTCATTAATGTGATTTAAAGTTGGAATAAGAGGGTTTAATACATAAAAGACAAGCACAAATAGAACAGCACCATATAGTAAACCTGCCCAAATATTATTATATTTTTTTAATGTAAAATAATATATATATGCTACACCAATTCCTAATACACCAAGTAATAATAATGAAAAAACAATACCGATCCACCCTGTTTTCCATTCTCCTACCGTCCAAGGCTCTAATATTGTCGTTGGGCTAATTTCTGAAAATTTAAAGAAATGGGCAATTAAAGCGACGAATCCCCAAAATATTCCACCAAAAAAGCCTGTAATCGCGGCAATTGCAGTAAGTGATAATGGCTTTGCATGCTTATCTTGTTCTAATTTTTTGTCTGCCATGACGACACCTCCAATATTAGTATGCCCGTTTATCCATGTTTTACATAAATCAGGTAATTATTGTAGAGGTTTTGCTTTTTTTGTAAAATAAAATTAAATACGTAATACAATGAATATAAATATGAAATTCTGTACTAAATCTTAACATCAACTCATATACTCGCCTCAATAATATTGATTTAACTATTCCTTGGGCTTTCCTATCCCACAACTTCCGACACATTAAAAACTTTTCGTCATAATATTTTTCCAAAACAGAAGGAATTATGAATTATAAAAAAGAATTCATAAAAATAAAGATATTTGTTTAAAATAAAGAATTTTTGCTCATGATGCATGTAGGAGGTGTTAGCATGAATAATAAAATCGGCTACATTCTTTTTGTTAGTTTATTATCGTTCTCATTTATCGGTTTACTCATCACTCTCATGAATGATCCGATGTGGCTTTTCCGTTTTATTCTTATTACTGCAATAATCATCGGTATCATTTATTTTATTATGAAAAAATTTGTGTTTAAAAGTAGTACGATTTTTACTAAGGAACATAAAGCATTTCAAAAAGCAGCTCGATTTTCGAAAAGAAAATATAGAAGGAATACGAAACAATCAACATATAAAAAGAAAAATGCAATTCGGAAACGAACTGCATCTTCAACTCATCTAACGGTTATCGAAGGAAAAAAAGGGAAGAAAAAGAATCGTGCCCTTCATTGACAATACTAAAAGTGAGTAAGGTTTAAAGTTAATATGTCCATTTTTGTAAAAACTTAATTGTTTGTTCTCTACCAATATTTACAAGTTCCTGTTTTTTCTCTTCGGTTAAACCAAATTCAGTTGTTAAAATTCCTTCCGTTGGTATAAATATAATATTTTTTTCGTGTTTCCTAGATATATAGCGAGCATCGTGAGCATCTTTCATCGTTGTAAATAATGCTTCAAACATTTGTAGTGCATTGTTAATTTCATTCGGTGGTATATTCTTATAATCGGGACTTAGTTTTAGCCCAAGGACAGGTCGAATTTTTTTTACATTTTCTTGATCAAATAGCCACATAGGAAAGTTACTTAATACACCACCATCTACGATTATTACCTTTCCTTCACTCGTTTTAAGACGTACGGGCTCAAAAAAATAAGGTAAACTACAACTCATCCGTACCGCTTTAGCTACAGAAAAACTTTCGAAAGGTATATTATATTTATACAAATCATCAGGTATGATTAAAATTTTCCCGTTTGTTAAATTTGATGCGACCACGCGTAAACCACCAGGCGGCAAATCTCCGAAGGTTTTGACGCCTTTTTTTTTGAGTCGTTCATCAATCCAATTTTCTAATGCCTGCCCTTTGTAAAGACCTAGTCTCCAATAGATCGGTATCCATTTAATAAATTTAAATGGAAATATGGAACGTTGTTCATCTAGTATTTCTTCAGCTTCTAATGAATTTAATTCGTCCAACATTTCCTTAGAGTTGTATCCTGCAGCAATCA
This sequence comes from Heyndrickxia coagulans, assembly GCA_902796085.1. GTDB lineage: Bacteria > Bacillota > Bacilli > Bacillales > Caldibacillaceae > Pallidibacillus > Pallidibacillus thermolactis. Next base: position 482 of record CADBNU010000015.1, on the reverse strand, counting down.
TTGCAGCCACAATAGATCCTGCACTTGTTCCTGCTAGTCTTTTAAATCGATAACCGCGTTTTTCCAATTCTTGATACGCACCGACAAAAGCTAACCCCTTAATGCCTCCTCCAGAAAATACGCCATCAATGTCCAATTCATCCGCCTCCAACAAATACTTCATTATTTCATATGTAATCTATGTCTATTTGTTTTAGTACAGCGGACAAACTGTTTTTTAAATCTATAAATAAATTTTTTATTTTATTCTTAAGCATAAAATGTTAGATAAAAAGATCGACAAATTGCCGATGTAACTTTAAAAAATAGTTAGATCATTTTCTCTGCTTATCTTCAACCAACAATCGCACCCGTTAGTTTCACTATATCACATCACAATATCTTTAATGTAAATCTAAATCATCAGCAAATACTTCAAGTTTATAGCTTTTCATACCATAAGTATTTAAAATAGCTCTAAAGTATTTTTCAGCCTGTTCCTT
>CADBNU010000014.1 GCA_902796085.1 Heyndrickxia coagulans | reverse complement strand
TGAGAAATCAATATTATTATTTAAAAGTACCTAGTGTTATTTTATATTAGATACTTTAAAATTTATCCATAAAGACTTATACGTTTTTGGTAGTGTCAAAACTTCTATGAAAAATTGAAAATCACAAAAAATTAGACGAAAGTTACGCTTCGAACGAGTGGACAATCGCTCTTGACAAACATTCCGGAAAAGGTTGCGCCTTGTTTTGAGGGCGAAGGGAAAAAAGTAGGCACACCAAATAACCCTCGCCCAATACCAATTTTAACCTTTTCCTCCATTCGGTTTGTCAAGAGTTCGCTACGCCGATTGTCTTGTATGCTGTTGTTTGAGGGCTCTGCTAAAAAAAGCAGGCGGTTATGCAGTTAGCTCTTGTTGGGCAAGTTCAATCAGTTTTGTCCAACGTGCAGGCATATGTGGCATCTTTTCCAGTGCTGGAATCATGACTGGCACACGGTTTTCTAGCTTTGCATGTGGTCGAAGGAAATTGAAATAGGCCACAAACATTGTCACAAACGAAACTGATCCCGTTTCGGATCCAAAACCCGTCGTGGCACGGTAGTGCCCTTTAAACGTTCGATTTAGGCGTTCAATTATTTGCTTCAACCAACGGTATTCTGCTGATACAGGATCTTCGTTTGTTAAGCCGATTACTTGTGTCACATCAAACCAAATTTCATGTCGTGCGAAGTAGTGTTGGGCTAATAAGTATATGGGATTGCCGTCTACGATTATATTTAGATCCTGAGGGATCTCCTTAAACTTTTGTAATACATCATCAATTGCTTTAATCGCAGACAATGTATCGCGATTTTGTGAAACACGATAAGACAGAATCACCTTTTTTGCCGCATCAAAGAAAAAGAATAAATAATGCCATTTCCCATTCACACGAATATAGGTCTCGTCGCCACAAAACTGATCCGATAGTTCATAAGGATAACGATCAACGAACGGTTTCATCAAGATAGATACACTATTTACGTAGTTTAGAATCGTTTGGTGTGAAATAGAAATGTTATGTATATCATGCATCAATGCAGCTGTTCTACGGGCTGAAAGCCCATAGTTAATGTGGTAAGTCAATATCAACCCTAGGGTGTGCTGTGACACTTGAATTCTCGATAAATCTACTCGTGGTTTCACTGGTGATAATGGAGATAAAGGTTGATAGTCAAACAAAAATTCACGGTAAATATAGCGGATTTTAAACGCTTGTGGATCATGTTTAAACCGAGCTTTTTCTTCCTTACTCATTCTATCGATATTGGATAGATAAAAAGAACACTGATTATATTTACACTTCCAGACGTGAAAGTCTTTTCGTTCCTTAACTTTTTCTAACGCCTTCATACAGTGAGGGCAACGAAAAATAACTTCTTTCTTGTATCGATTTTGTTGATTAAATAAGCAATCACATGCCTTACAAAGATATTGACCATTCGCGCCATTATTGGCATACAAATACGCCGCAGGTGCACCACACTTTGGACAGTAGAGATTTTCTGGCACTTTCGTTTTCGATTTGGCATGTCTTCGCACAGGCTTTAATTCTTTACCGTGTTTAGCGAAATAGGCTTGTTTGATATCCTGAAAGGATACCTTCTCAAGTTGTTGGATAATCGGTAATTCATCGACCTGTAACTTACGGTATTCTTTATTGATTGGCTGTTCGGGACGCACACTTCCCACAGACTTACCAAACACTAGGATCATTAAAATTTTAATTATTTCTGATTGGTACTTGATAAATTCAATTAAATACGCTAATAATTGAGGGTACAAACTTGTCACTTCCTTTTTGGGTAGTTTTGTGTGGTAACCTCAACTAACACCAAAATTAAGGGGGTGGCAAGTTTTTTTGCTTAATAGACTGTAAAATCAACATTTATTAGCGATTTATATAAATTATTTTTGACAATACGATAAATTTTATCGAGGTGTTAAAATGAAAAACATATTACTTCTTCTCGTCTTACTATTAGTTTTTATTTGGGTGCAATG
>CADBNU010000013.1 GCA_902796085.1 Heyndrickxia coagulans | reverse complement strand
TTTTATTAAAATGAAGTTTGCTTGGTTAAGAAAAAAAGAAAAGGTTAAGAATTGACATTTACGTTAACGTAAATATAATAGTAAATATGAAATAAAAATTCAGAAAGTTGTGAATGTAATGACATATGTATACACAATTTCAGAATTAGCAGAAGAATTTGATATAAGTGCACGAACAATCCGTTATTATGAAGAAATCAATTTAATTCACCCAAATCGTACAGAAAATGGTCACCGTATTTATACAAGGAGAGATAGAGCTAGACTAAGACTAATATTAAGAGGGAAACGCTTTGGATTTTCACTAGAGGAAATTGCTGAGATGATTACACTTTTCGACAAAGATCGTACAGGTGAAAAACAGCTAGAAGTTACAATTCAATACGGTCAAAAGAAACTTTTAGAAATGGAAGAAAAAATAAACGATATGGTAGCGCTAAAAGGAGAAATAGAAGAACTTTTGTTAGATTTTCAAAAACGTTTAAATAAAATAAAGGAGGAGAAAAAGAATGAATTTGTCTGAGATATTAGCGGTAAGTGCACGGAAATTTCCCAATAAAGAAGGATTTATTGCTGGAGAAGATAGGTTGACTTATAAAGAAGTAAATGAATACGTAAACCGACTAGCAAATGCATTAATGCAAAGAGGTTTCGAAAAGGGGATAAAGTAATTTTATTTTCACCCAATACAATGGAATTCATTTATGGCTATTTTGCAGTTCAGCGGATTGGTGGAGTTATAGTCCCGGTCAATGCGAAATCCGTTACAGAGGAACTCGATTATATTATATCCCATAGCGAGGCAAAAGCATTTATTGGTCACCATATATTATTTCCACAAGTAGAGCCCCTAATTGAAAAACATCTCCTCCTCTGGATAACAACATCAGATGGTTATTCGAAAGTTGAGAATATGTATAGTTTAATTGAGAATAGTTCCAATCATGATATAGAATGTCAACTTCAAGCAGATGAACTTTCAACAATGCTTTATACCTCTGGTACAACAGGTAAACCGAAAGGCGTGTTGTTTACGCATCATAATATTTTAACGATAGCATCCATGATGTGTATTGAAGCGCAAATCAATGATGATGCCAGATTGTTACATATGATGCCTCTTAGCCATTCAGCCCCTTTACACTTGTTTTTAGTTTCGGGTACATATGTTGGTGCCACTCATGTATTAGCGTCTACATTTACACCTGAATTGTTATTGCAGCTCGTTGATCAGGAAAAAATTACTCACTTTTTTGGTGCACCTGTAGCCTATTTAATGACTGCCCGTCATCCAGAAATTGATAAATATGATTTAACAAGTGTTAGACGTTGGATGTATGGCGCTAGTCCATTATCAAAAAATGAAGTTCTTCTCATAAAAGAAAGATTTAAAACAAATCAATTGATGTGTTTATATGGTTTAACAGAGGCAGGACCAAACGGCACCTTTTTATCGCCTAAAGAACATGAAACCAAAGCAGGCAGTGTAGGAAAACGTGCTGCATTGAATTGTGAAGTACGAATTGTAAATGAAAGCGGTGAAGATGTTAAACCGAATGAAATTGGAGAGATTATCATTCGCGGAGAGGGAAATATGGTGGGCTATTTTAAAGATAAAGAAAAAACAGAGGAAACAATAAAGGATGGTTGGATATATTCTGGTGATTTGGCCAAGGTTGATGAAGATGGCTATATATGGATTGTAGATCGTAAAAAAGACGTCATTATTTCTGGTGGTGTTAATATTTATCCTACGGAAATAGAAAATGTACTGAAAACGCATCCACATATTATCGATGTGGCCATTGTTGGTATCCCCCATCCAGAATGGGGAGAAACCGCAAAAGCGTATGTTGTGGCAACAAAACCTATAGAGAACTTAGCGCAGGAGTGCAAATCATTTTTAGATGGGAAGGTAGCAAAGTACAAAATTCCACGCTTGTATGAACAATTGGATGAACTGCCGAGGAATGCCGCAGGGAAAATTTTAAAACATCAATTAAAAGAAAGGATGAAGATCTAATGAACGTACTTGAGAAGCAAGAATCCCTTTTACTTCGTGTATTAAAGAAGAAGTTAAGCCCAAATTTATATCATTATGCAGTAAATGAACTCGAGGAATTTTATGAAAAGTGTTATAACGAATTTGATTCTCGTGCTGTTCATACTGATCGAGAAGGTCAGCCGAAACTTGTCAAATATAATAAATTTGGTGAGGAAGTAAATGAAATATGGGTAAATGAAGGATATAAAAAGACCGTTGAAGATACCTATAGAACTGGGATTGTTGGTTATGTACATAAAAAGATACCCGAATTAGGGGAAGTAGGAAACTATATTTATAGTTATGCTCAAGGTTATTTACTTTCTCAAGTTGAGCCAGGTTTTTATTGTCCGGTTACCTTAACGATGGCGACAGCTTATTTAGTGGAACAATACGCTGATGAACCGTTAAAAGCAAAATTTCTTCCGCATATTTTGTCAACGGGTGATGCCGAACTTTATGAAGGAGCCACTTTTTTAACAGAACGCCAAGGTGGATCTGATGTTGGTGCCAATGTAGTTAAAGCAGTAAAAGAAGGAGATGTGTATCGTCTATATGGTGAAAAATATTTTGCCTCGAACGCTGGTCAATGTGGAGTAGCCACCGTTTTAGCACGCATAGAAGGGGCACCTGCTGGAACAAAGGGGTTAAGTTTATTCTTAGTACCTTGGAGAAAAAGCGATGGGACTACAAATCATATTCAAATTCGCCGTCTCAAAGACAAATTAGGTGTTCGAGCCGTTCCGTCGGCAGAAATTGTCTTTGAAGGATCAAAAGCCTACCTGATTGGCGATCCGAAAAAAGGTTTCTACTATATGATGGAAGCATTAAACTTATCTCGGGTATGTAATGCAGTTGCTTCCCTCGGAATTATGAAACGGGCATTAAAGGAATCAATTGAATATGCCAACTGGCGCACAGCTTTTGGTCAATCAATTATAAAATACCCAATGGTTCAAGAAACATTAGCCACAATGCAAGCTCGATTTGAAGTACAACTTTCGGCATTATTTGAATCCATTGAGTTATTTGACTTTGTTATGCGTTTTAGGGAAAAGGCATCAGAACAACAAATTGCGTTAAATCGTTTATATATAGCATTGTTAAAAGCCCGTACAGCCGACGAAGCGATTGATTTTTCTCATAAAGCTATCGAAACTCATGGTGGAAATGGATATATCGAAGACTTTGTCACACCACGTCTTTTACGAGATGCACAAGTATTAACAGTTTGGGAAGGAACAGCGAATATCCTAGGTTTAGAAGTACTGCGATTAATGAAGAAGTATGAAATTCATCAAACCTTTATACGACAAATGGAAGAGCAAATAGATCAAGTGAATTTTGATACGTTACGATTATCCTTGATTAAACAAAAGTTAGCGAAGTTGAAGGACCTGACAAAAGTATTAGTCGGTGCTGATGAAACTTTACAAACATATCATGCAAAACGTATGGCAAATACAATGACAGATCTATTTTTAGCTGTGCATGCAATGACACGGATTGAAAATAACCGAGATAAACAAATAGCAAAAATATTTATTGATCATTTATATGATGATCATCCATTAGATCAAGAAATGTTACCACATAAATATTTTGAAGAGATTATTGGTGAACATACATTAGTGCAAAATTAAAAAAGAATGTCCCCCGGTATAAATTGGCACGGGGGAAATTGTTTTTACCTTATTTAAGATGCTTTTCGTATAAAGAGTAGCCTTTGTTAGCTCCTACTTTTGTTAAACCACATTTTTTGCCGTAAAATTCATTTAGTTTTTCATTATCTTCAACACAGTCGAGACGGAAAATTTCTTTCCCTTTTCGGGTTAAATACTCAATAATCCAATCGATGATTTCTTTTCCTAATCCACCACCTGTATAATTTGGGTGGATAGCAATTTTATGTAGATAGGCTGCGTTATCTTCTCTTATTCCCCATAAACCTTTATCCCACTCGTTTTGATGATCATAAAGAGTGAATGTTGCAATTAGTTTACCATCATGATCTTTAATCATGAATGTTTCATGATTGCGAATGCCATTTAAAATTTCTTTATCGTCTTCACCAGCAATCACTGTATCCCATTGTTCAGGGTGTTTCTCACTTACCCATAGGGCAGTTTCTTTTAGTAAATTTAAAATAGCATCTGCATCATCCATTGTTGCTATATAAATGTCATAATCTTTAATGTTGTTCATTTTTATTGTCATTGAGCAGTCTCCTTTAGTATTTATTTCCTGGACTATACAGTTGTTTTTATTTTGAACGAAAGTTATTTTACCATTCATGTTATGGATGTTCAAATTCTTCCTTTTTTTTAAGTATTTACCTAACGCGGTAAAACCTGACTATATATGATAAAGATATAAAATTATGGTTAATATAATAATAAATTGGAAAATTCATCGAGGTATTGTATGTTGAAAAAACGATATTTATTTGGGGATGTTATTCGTCTCAATTATTTTATCAGGCTGTTTACCAGATGAAGAACATCAAACAAAGCCGAATTCAGAAGTCGTTCCAACCTCAGGTATTGAAGAAATAGCGACGAAGTTACGGATACCATGGTCCATTGATTTTGATGGACAAGTATTTTGTATTTTTAGGGCGAATTATGGTGGCCAGTAATTCAGGAAAGTGAAAATATGGAAACTCCGCTATTTCATTCGGGTACTACCACTTGGGCACCATCGGGGTTAGCTAACCACGACGGTACACAGCTTCGAGGAAACGGAGTTCGTGCCTTTAATTTAGAATAATAAACCTATGATCAGTTCCTCCCGGGTTAGGGGCGTGTTCGTAATGTGTATATTTTCGAAAATGAATTGTATTTCATAACGAATAACGATGGTCGTGGTCAAAAGTCCGTTTGAGATCAACTGTTAAAAATATAAAAAAGAATTCTGATTAAGTGTAATTTTTATCTCTTCTTGCAAAATGAATCCCAAACACTTGTGTGGGGAACAGCTGCCGTTCGCATGAATGGAATAATTAGGTAAAAAAATAATAGTAGTATAAACCTGTCATAATATGGTTTACACTACTATTATAGTTTAAGAAAGTAAAATTTTATTGTTAGGATCTAGTGTATTATACACTTTTCATATATGTTTAATCATCCCACTTATAGCTCCAAAACCGTTCAAATTCAACCCGTTTTACGGTATCTGGGTCACCTTGTTCATAACGTTTGACCATCTCATCGAAAAAGAATCCAGTTTGGGAACGATGAGCTCCCATGGAACCAAGTTTTTCTTTTACCGAATCATGAATATGGTGTACAATATCAGGTTGGCCGAGTTCTTCTTCACAGTTATTTGAAAAAGCTATGCAATGAAGCTTCGGACGTTTCTCTTTCGGTATACGTTTAACGGCACGAACAACCGCACGACCAGTTGCTTCATGATCAGGATGGACAGAATAACCAGGATAAAAGGTAATGACAAGAGATGGATTCAGTTCATCAATCATATTGGAAAAGAGATCCGCTAATTTTTCTTCATCCTCAAATTCAACCGTTTTATCCCGGAATCCGAGGATTCTTAAATCTTTAATTCCAATGGCTTGTGCAGATGCTAATAATTCCTTTTTGCGAATTTTTGGTAAAGACTCCCTCGTTGCAAAAGGCGGGTTTCCTAAATTTCTCCCCATTTCGCCAAGCGTGAGGCAAGCATAGGTTACGGGTGTCCCTTGTTTTATGTGAGTAGCCAATGTACCGGATATACCAAAGGCTTCATCGTCAGGGTGAGGTAATATGACAAGGACCTGTCTTTCTTTTTCAATCATTAAAGAAAGCTCCTTTCTAAATCAAAATTTATATTTAACTAGAGGAGGAGAATAAAAAAGACAACATTTATTCATA
>CADBNU010000012.1 GCA_902796085.1 Heyndrickxia coagulans | reverse complement strand
TTTTTTATTTATAAAACTAATAGGAAAGTTTTAGGAAAAATCCTTCCATTCTAGGATATAAAAAATATTGTAATAGCTTTAAAAATTTCACATATATATTAAAGTGTAGTTATATCCTGTATCCTCCCATAAATATTTTGTAAATAGAGAACAGATACAAGGCGTTTCTCATACATTAACAATTAGAGCCTAATTCTTTTCGAAATGGGGGGATTTTCTTGGCCGTTATTCCATTTACAGAAGCTGAAGTAAAACTACTTGCAAGACTTATACGAGCCGAGGCTGAAGGAGACGGGGATCTTGGTATGTTACTTGTTGGTAATGTTGGGGTGAACCGGGTCAGAGCGGATTGTTTAGATTTCAAAGATATTCGCTCCATTAAGCAGATGGTTTTTCAAAGACCAGGTGGATTTGAAGCCACACAAAAAGGATACTTTTATCAACCAGCTCGAGATCATGAAATTCGGTTAGCCCGGCGAGTCATTAATGGTGAACGATTCCATCCTGCACAAAATTCACTATGGTTTTTTAGACCTACGGGTGATTGCCCTGCCCAATGGTTTAACCAGTGGAACTCGGGCCGATATAAGTCTCATTGTTTCTACTCACCAACACAATCGGACTGTCCAACAGTTTATTAAACACGATTGTTTCAAAGTGAAGGCGTTCCCTTCGTCCACTATAGAGAGATTTTTGTGAAGATTCAAAAATGGAAGAGGAGGATTTTATTATGAGTACAAATTACGGTAACCAAGGCGCATGGCAACCAATTTATCGACAACAAATGATGCCATTCCAACAAGGTGGAGGCTTCCAATTTAGTCAGCCGGCAGGATTTCAACCCGCTTTCCCACAAATGCCTTCTGGAGCTACAATTCAAACACCTGGAGCAGGTTCAACAGGCATTAATCCACCGGGAATGTTGCCAATTGAACAATCATATATTGAAAACATATTACGATTAAACAAAGGAAAGCTTGTTACAGTTTATATGGCGTTTGAAGGTAGTAATGAATGGAATTCAAAAGTATTCCGAGGCATTATAGAAGCAGCTGGAAGGGATCATTTAATTTTAAGTGATCCGGAATCAGGATTCCGCTACTTGTTACCAATGGTTTACTTTAATTATGCTGTGTTTGAAGAAGAAATTGAGTATGAATATCCACTTGGTGGGTTTACACAAGGGCAAGCCACATATCAACCAAGATAAGTCCCCAGTTTCAATATGTATTCGTCGAATAAAAACCATCAAAGCAACGAAATTTGTTGTTTTGTTGGTTTATTTTTTTATAAGTTCCTGGCTTCATACTTAAAAATGGGTCTGCCAGGAACTTTTATCCATTGTACTACTTTTTCAGTTTATAACTAGCAATCATAAGTAGGATCCACGCGGATAAGAACATGACGCCACCAAATGGTGTAACAAGTCCTAAATTGATATCTGTAGGTGCCATAATATACAAACTACCTGAGAAACAAACGATACCAATAAGGAACAACCACCCAGCCCCATTTAGCAAGTTGCTATCTGGATATTTATCTTTTAAAATCCCAACAACAATAAGAGCAACGGCATGAAACATTTCATAGCGGACTCCTGTTTGCCAGGTTGAAATGGAGGCCGTATCAAGTATTTGTTCTAACCCATGGGATCCAAATGCTCCCAAGGCGACAGCAATAAAACCATTTAACGCACCTAAAAATATAAAGATATTCATGTGATCCTCTCCTACCAAATTGATATTAAAAATCGAAAATCGAATCACCGTTTGCTCCGTCATCAGTTTCTAATCGTTTTTCCCCTAATATAGATGAAGTTGACGGAGTCGTAGGAGTAATAACCGTTGGTTGTGATTGATATGGAATAGTTTTTGGTTGTACGGTTCGTTGGTATGACGTTTCAGATTGCCCATCATACAATATAACTTCACAAAGCGTTTTAATCGCTTGTACATGTTCTCTTATATGAGCATTCGAGTTTGTTGATTTTGCCTCTATTAGTTTTTCCTCCATTTTTTTTAAAATGGTATGATATGAAATATTCATTGAATCACCTTTTCCTTAAAACGGCATAGTTTATGGAACCTCATTCTTATTTTACATAAAATAAGTGAAAGAAGCGAATCGCTTCCTTAGATTCTAAAAAGATTCATAAATTTGTCAACTTCTCTTCAATTGTCATTCAAACGTTTGATTGAAGTTTTACTTGAATTTGTTTCCCTATATTTAACTCATTTGGTAAAACCATCGTATCATAAGCATGAAGATGGACCCCTTCTTTAGAAGCCAACTTTAGAGCCTTTGAAAAGGCTGCATCCATTTCCATATTTGGTGTGAAAGTGTGACAATCTTCCATTTGTATTAAGAAAAAAATATGACCAGAATAACCCGCTTTTACAGCTTTCATCATTTCAAAAATATGTTTTGTCCCTCGTTCTGTCGGTGCATCTGGAAACATGGCAACACCATCTTTTTCCAAAGTGACTCCTTTTACTTCAATAAACCCTTTTCTATTTTCCTTTTCAAAATATAAATCAAAACGTGAGTCACCGAATTTCACTTCCCTTTTTACGTTTGTAAGGCAGCCAAATTCCATTATTTTCCCTGTTAATAATGCATCATAAACAACGGTATTCGGTGCTTGAGAATCAATATTGACCCATCTTGTATCTTTTTGAACGGCTACGAGAGAATACTTCGTTTTCCGGTTCGGATTTTGGCTTTCTTCAAGAGCTATTTTTGCACCTTCAACTAACAATTCTTTTAATCGACCAGTGTTTTTTACATGAACCTTTTCATAATGACCATTAACATATACTTCAGCAATAAATCGATTCACACGCCTGATAAAAATTCCCTGTACAACGTGTTTATATTTCATCATTCCTTCACAATCCTCTAAAAAAGTTTGATTACATTATATCAATAAACTTACTCACAAGTGGTATAAATACAAAAGGACAAAGATATATTGGCGAAAAAAACTCCCCAACTCTTAGCGCAAGTGGGGAGAAAGGATAAACATCTATTTTTCTATTTCGATGGTCTGATTGTTACTAATCGTATACGGTTTGTTATAAATAAATAAATCAACGGTTGGACCAATGTTTTGAATAGATAAACTTTGTTTTGTTATATTTATGTGTAATAAACGCCCTTTATATTGTAACGTGCATTCGTAGCCGGACCATGCTTTTGGCAATATAGGTGATAAATATAAACCCGATTCTTTAATTCGTAATCCAGCAAAACCGAAAACAATAGCTAACCATGCACCACCCATATTGGCTAAATGAAGACCATCTTTCGTGTTACCTTGTATATTATCCAGATCCATTCGAACCGTTTCACGGAAATATTGATATGCTTTTTCCGAGTCTCCAATTTTTGCCGCCATAATACTAAAAATACACGAAGATAAAGAAGAATCATGGGTTGTTATTTTTTTATAGTAGTTATATGAGTTTTTTATAGTTGAAAAACTCTGCTCATCTTCAAGTAAAAAGTGAGCTAAAACCGTATCTGCCTGTTTGCACACTTGATATCGGTATAGCGTCAATGGATGATAATGAAGGAGTAGTGGATAATGTTCTTTAGGTGTTCCTTCAAAATCCCAAATTGCCTTTTGTAGGAAAGTATCATCTTGTGGGTTTATATCTAACCTTTCATCATAAGGTAGATACATATTTTCTGCTGCATGACCCCACTCCATAACTTCTCTTTCCAATAGTTGTAACCGGCCGACTAATTGATCAAATTGAGCTTTATTTTTATTCGCCAAATCTTTGTAAACTTTTGCTGCCCACATTAAATTGTATTTCGCCATGACATTCGTGTAGTAGTTATTATTGACAAGAGCAGTATACTCATCCGGACCCGTTACACAGTCAATCCGAAACTTCCCGTCACGGAAATGTCCCGTTTCAATCCAAAGTCTTGCGGTTTCAAATAAAACTTCTGCCGCGTATTCGTGTAAAAATTCTTCATCACCAGTGGCTAAATAATATTGAATAAAGCTATAAGCAATATCAGCACTAATATGATATTGAGCTGAACCTCCTGGGTAATATGGTGAGCATTCCGTACCTGAAATCGTCCGCCATGGATATAAGGCACCTTTGCGATGCCCCATTTCTTTTGCACGCACTTTTGCCTGTTCAAGTTTTGAATAACGATAAAGTAAAAGCCCACGGGCAATTTCCGGTTTCGTCATAATAAATAACGGGAGCATATAAATTTCCGTATCCCAGAAATAGTGCCCTTCATAGCCCTCACCGGATAAACCCTTAGCCGCAATAAAAGAATATGGATCACGTCCAGCCGATTGAAGCAGTTGATACAAGTTAAATCGAATTCCTACTTGAATTTCTTCGTCACCATATATTTTTATATCGGCCGTTTTCCAAAACTGATTTAAATAGGTTTGTTGTTCTGTCAACAGTTGCTTAAAGGTTAATTCATGAATTGTTTGTTGAATTTCCTTACCAACTGCAACTATATGATCACCATGACGAAGGGTATCAACGTAAACATTCCGTTTTTCAAAGGTTACGGTTGTTGTTAAATCCATCGTTACTACTGTTAACACTTGCTTTTCCTGTACCACATCATGCCGCTCACCAGTTGAAAAAATATAATCCGTCACACATGCTGTCTCTAAATTTGAACGTTTTGTCCGGTTTAAAACATATGTTAATCCGTCTTCACTTTTCGTACTAACGGTGAAGATTAGCGGTTCCCGATGATTCCCAACCCGTGGATCGTTTTCATTAACATAATTTAAAACGTCACCATTGACAGCAGAACGAATTTTTACTTTGCCTGTGAAATTGACAGGGGTTATCGTTACTCGTATGGCAAAAAGTTCTTTCCGTTCAAAGGATACAATTCGCTCAAACGTTAGTCTTAGTTCCTTCCCATTTGGTGAGCGCCAATGAATATTACGCTCTGTATACCCTTTATCTAGATGGAGATGGCGGTCATAGGAAAGGACTTCACCCTCAAACAGGGAAAACTTTTCCTCAATTCCACCACTCGTTATAAATAACTCAATTGTTTGTGCATCCATAATATTGACGATTTTTTGTTGAGTTTCTGGATAGCCAACAAATTTTTCACCGTACGATATATCTACAATATCATGATATGCATTTATATATGTGCCGCGAATCGTTGGCAAGTTTTTTTGATAGCCTTCTTCAAAATTCCCGCGTACACCTAAATACCCATTTGCTAGCGCGTATAAACTTTCCTCAACGGCAAGTTGTTCTGGTTGTAAGCTCGTACTTGTAATCTTCCAAGACATGTTTATTCACTCCTAGCTATTCCTACCATTTTGTTTCTTAAATTCTGTAATCGATTTTACAAAGTCCTGTAAAAGAACGCGCTTATTTGCTTCCTCATCTTCCATAAAGGTTGTTTCTCTCTTTATTCCTTAACTCCTCCGGAAGTTAGACCAGAGACAATTTGTTTTTGGAATAAGAGAACAATAATTAATGTTGGAATTGTTACGATGGTCGTTGCTGCTGTTACTTCTCCCCATAATATTTCAAACTGGGTACGTAAGAAGGAAATTGCAACTGGAACTGTATGATAAGCTTGATCAGCGTTCAATGTTATCGTAAGTAAAAACTCATTCCATGCTGCGATAAATACAATAATTGCCGTTGTAAACACACCTGGTGCAGCAAGGGGAAAAACAATTCTATATAAAATTTGAAACGGTGATGCTCCGTCCATTTTGGCCGATTCTTCAATGGCTAACGGAATTTGGTTAAAATGGGTCACTAATATCCAAACTGCTGTCGGAAGCGTAATAACAGAATAAGGTAAAACAATTGCGAAACTGTTCGTTAACCCTAATTCATTAAATAAGTTATAGACTGGTCCCGTTACAATCATTTGTGGAAACATGGAAACAGCCAATATCAAGCCGAGTAACACGTTTTTTCCACGAAAATGAAATCTTGAGATTGCATAGGCACAAAGTGTCGCAACAAAAATGATATAAATCGTTGTTACTGATGAAACAATGAAACTATTTTTAACGGCATTTAAAATTCCTTTTTCAAATAAAACAGAAACATAGTTTTTCGTTGTTGGGTTGTCTGGAATAATATTGAATGCACCTGTAGGACTATATATCTCACCTGTCGTTTTAAAGGATGTAATGAACACCCAAAGAAACGGAAAGATCATCGCAAATAAAAAAGCTACGATAAGGAGAATCGTCAATATTTTCAAACTCCGATTTCCTTTATACATGTGTTACCACCTTCTCGATAAATATTAGTTTTTATCCATTAAGTTTGTACCAAGAATTCTTACAAAGATTATGGCAATAATAGCTACACAAACGAACATCAACATCACAACAACCGAACCATAACCGAAGTTGGTTTGTCCGAACATGAGTTTATAAGCGTAAACGGATAATGTTTCCGTTGCACCACCAGGACCACCGCTTGTTAAAACAAAGATTAAGTCGAATACACGAAAAGCATCAAGTGTACGGAACAGTAATGCAACAAGAATCGCTGGTTTCAATAATGGCAATGTAACACGGAAAAATTGTTGGATTTTATTTGCACCGTCAATTGAGGCCGCTTCGTACAATCCCTTAGGAATATTTTGCAATCCAGCAAGTAATAGCAATGCCATATATGGTGTCGTTTTCCAAACATCAGCAATAATTGTGGCAGTCATCGCCCAACCAGGAGATTGTAAAAGATCTGTTGCATTTTCAATAAATCCAAGATACTCAAACAATTTCGCCACAATACCATAGCTTCCATCATATAAGTACCCCCACATAAGGGCAGCAACTGCTGTTGGGATAGCCCAAGGAATTAAAGAGGTAGCACGGATCATTCCTTGACCAAAAATCGCTTTGTTTAAAATTAATGCCAAGCCTAGACCGATAACAAACTCAAAGAAAACTGAAACCACGGTAAATACAATTGTATTTTTCAAGGCTAATCCAACACGATCATCGGATAAGGCCTTTTTATATCCATCTAATCCAATAAAGTTTGATGGAATAATACTATTATTGATGTCATCAATAAGTAACGGTAAATTTTCACCGTTTGCCAATTCATATTTATCATTGAAATCGTTAATTAGAGCTGAAGCAGTTTTGTAAAAACTTAAAAGTTCTTCTTTTTGCTCATCACTGATTGTAATGACACCTTCTTGGTCTTCGTATTGGCCACTTATAGCACGAAGTTGATCAATCGTTTGTTTAAGCTTAGAGGTGTCTTTAGGATCTGTAATATTTGGAATTTCTTGTTCTAAAAACATTCCAACATAAAAGGCAGTTTCATTATATAAATCTGTGTTAAATCTTTCACTTAGATAAAGTCCACTTTTTTGTTGGTCATTTAATCGATAGTCAAAAAAGGTATAAGTAAAGGATTGAATCACTGGCCATAAGGAGAAAATACCTATTAATATTAAGGCAGGTAGAATAAATAAAAATCCTTTAACCCCCATTTTTCTCTTCATGTAATACCCACTCCTTTCTTAAAGGATTACTCTTTAAAGCATTGGTTGTATCGCTAATATACAATAGCTTTTGATGTGAAAAAGGCTGCCCTCCACTTGGCAGACCCCACTGAAAAACACCTGAATTTCTTTATGAAATGTGAGTGGAGGTCAGCCTCCTATTGGGCAGCCTCTTTTCATGTAAATGAGTGTGTTTGGATGAATGATTTTATTTTAATAATAATTATTATTCATTGACAGCTGCTTCAATTTGACTAACGGTGTCTTCTAAACCTTCTCCTGTACTTAAATATTTATGAGTTGCGATTTGAATCGAATCGGAAATTTTAGAATACTCTGGAGAAACTGGACGAGCTATTGTTGTGCTTAAAGCTTTTTGAAATGCTTCTGAAGCTAGCAAAGCATTTGATTGTACAACTTCTTCATCCTCCAATAAGGCATTATAACCTGGTAAGTAACCACCTTTTGTGGCCATAATTTTTTGCCCTTCTGGTCCAGCTAAGAATTGAACAAATTCCCAAGCACCTTCGATATTTTTAGATTTGCTATTAATACCAAGTAACCAACCACCTACAGCTCCACCGTTTGGAAGGGGTGCAATTCCTACTTGATCAGCAGAGATCTCAACACCGTCTTCTTGTGCAGTAATACGTCCTAACGCATATGGCCAGTTTCGTTCAAAGACAGCTAAACCTTGTTCAAACGCTGTATGCGCCTCACCTTCTGTGTAAGTTAAAATATCTTCAGGTGTTGCATTCGATTTTGTAAATTGATACAGTGTTTCTAGTCCACCTTGAATATCTTCAAAGGAGTTTGTAAACTCTGTTAAGTTCACTGTTAATCCTTCGTACTGTCCGGATTGATATACGAAACCTGTTGTTGTTCCGCCTTCACCCATATATTTTTCAGA
This sequence comes from Heyndrickxia coagulans, assembly GCA_902796085.1. Lineage (GTDB taxonomy): Bacteria > Bacillota > Bacilli > Bacillales > Caldibacillaceae > Pallidibacillus > Pallidibacillus thermolactis. The sequence goes on along the minus strand of CADBNU010000012.1, from coordinate 681 downwards.
CATCGCTAATAAATCTTCATAAGTGTAGTTGCCATTTTGTAATTTTTCAGCATCTTCGTCACTTACAATATCGCTACGATAGTAAAGTAGACCTAAGTCCGGGAAAAATGGAAGTGTATATTGTTTTCCTTTATAGTTACCAGATGCCATAGACCCAGCATTAAAGTCATCTTTATTAAGACCCGCTTCATTCATCATGACATCAATCGGTTCTAGATAACCAGCACCGGCAAATTCCCCAGCCCATACTACGTCCAATGAAAGAATGTCATATTCATCAGAACCGCTAGATAGAGAAGTTAATAACTGATCGTGCATTTGTGCTGAGTCATTTGTCATTTCAACCCATTCCACTTGATACTTTTCTTGACTTTCGTTAAAGGCATCAATGGCTGCTTGAGTTGCAGGTGTATTATCATTTTGTGCTGCAAATTTTAGTACGATTTTATCATCTGAATTTTTCGAATCTTTGGAGCCGTCTTCTTTATTAGAGCTTGTATCAGAATCTCCACCTGAACAAGCAACCAATAAGATACATGCTAAAAATAAGAAAAATAATAACTTAATAGACTTTTTCATCTTTTAGCCCCCTATTATTTTTTTGCCTTTCAATTGCATCTTACATTGCAATCGCTTACAATTATATTAATATTTTTTATAATTTATTAATTTTTTATGATA
>CADBNU010000011.1 GCA_902796085.1 Heyndrickxia coagulans | reverse complement strand
CGAGTTGTCCAATTTGATACTCCTGATGAAATACTGCGAAATCCGGCTAATGAATTTGTTGAAGAATTTATTGGTAAAGAGCGGTTATCTCAGGTCCGTCCACATATCCAAACGGTCGATCAAATTATGAACCCGGCTCCTGTAACTGTTACTCCAAACGTTTCTTTAACAGAGGCAATAAAAATTATGAAACAACGGAGGGTTGACTCACTTCTTGTTGTTGATCAAAACAATATGTTAGTTGGCTATATTGATTTTGAAATCATCGATCAGAAACGGTCAAAAGCCAGTAAAATTGAAGAAGTTATTGAGAAAGAATTATTCAAAGTTGAAACTGGAACGTTGGTACGCGATACGATTCAAACGATATTAAAACGAGGATTAAAATACGTACCGGTTGTTGATGCTGAAAACCGTCTCGTAGGGATTGTTACCCGTACGAATCTTGTTGATGTTGTTTATGATTCGATTTGGGGAGATGGTGATTCAGAAATTAAAGCTCAATAGAAATGGAGACGATTTCATGGTAAATTTGCTTGATTTTTTAAGTGTGAACGGTATTGAACTTATTGTAAAAACTTGGGAACATATTTATATTTCATTGATTGCAATTTTCTTGGGGATTATTGTTGCTGTTCCTTTAGGCGTGCTTTTGACGAGAGTGCCGAAAATTGCAAACTTTATATTAGGTTTATTAAATGTTCTTCAAACAATCCCGAGTTTTGCCATTTTAGCATTATTTATTCCACTTTTAGGAATCGGCCTTGTTCCGGCCATTGTGGCACTCTTCTTATATTCATTAATGCCGATTTTAAGAAATACATATATCGGAATCCGAGATGTAAAAAAGGATTTGATTGAAGCGGGAATTGGAATGGGAATGACTGAGTGGGAACGAATTCGACTGGTGGAAATTCCGCTCGCAACACCGGTAATTATGTCCGGGATTCGTTTAGCAACTGTTTTTCTCATTGGATGGGCCACATTGGCTTCCTATATTGGTGCGGGTGGTTTAGGCGATTATATTTTTAGCGGGATGAATTTATACAAACCCGAATATATCCTTGCCGGAGCAATACCTGTCACGCTTCTTGCACTTGTTACAGACCTATTTTTAGGAAAAGTAGAAACATGGGTAACCCCAAAAGGGATCCGAAAAAGTAAAGCTGTATAGGAAGGTGAATCAGACATTGAAGAAAACAAAGAGAGTTATAACGATACTTATTTTGTCTCTATCATTTATATTGGGTGCATGTTCCCTTCCCGGCTTAAGTGGTGCGCCTGAAAATACAATAAGGATTGGAACGTTAAATACGACAGAGTCACAAATTATGGGTCAGGTTGTTAAACAATTAATTGAACATGAAACGGACTTGGAAGTTGTCTTAGTAAATAATTTAGGTTCTTCAATCGTCCAGCACCAAGCCATGCTCGATAAACAAGTGGATATTACGGCAACTCGTTACACAGGGACGGATCTTTCCGGGGCACTCGGAATGGAACCGGTAAATGACCCGGATGAAGCAATGAAAATTGTCCAAAAAGAATTTAAGGAACGTTGGGACCAGACTTGGTTTGATTCTTATGGCTTTGATAATACGTATGCGTTTACGGTAACAAAAGAATTGGCAGAGAAGTATGGATTGGAAAAAGTATCTGATCTTGCAGATGTAGCCGACAAGATGCGTTTTGGTGTCGATAATTCATGGATCCATCGGGAAGGGGACGGCTATCAAGGCTTTGTTAAGACATATGGTTTTGAATTTCCAAAAATATATCCTATGCAAATCGGTCTTGTATATGAGGCGCTTGCCAATGATGAAATGGATGTGGTACTTGCTTATTCCAGTGACGGAAGAATTGCCGCGTTTAATCTAAAAATTTTAGAAGATGATAAAAAATTCTTTCCACCGTATGATACATCATTAGTTGCGCGGAATGAAGTTTTACGGGAGCATCCGGAATTAGAAGGGATATTGAATAAATTAGTTGGGACAATTGATACAGCTAAAATGCAAAAGATGAACTATGAAGCAGATGGTGAAAAGCGAGAACCGGCTGTTGTTGCCCAGAAATTTTTAGAAGAACATCATTATTTTGAGGGGGTGGAATGATGGATGTCTTTCAAGATTTACTTAACTATTATGGGCAAAATGCTTGGTATGTTTGGGAACAATTTTATAAACAATTTCTCATGTCTGCTTACGGTGTTTTATTTGGTGCAATCGTCGGAATTCCAATCGGTATTTTTATTGCACATCATAACCGTTTAAGTCCATGGGTAATTTCACTGGCCAATATTATTCAAACAATCCCGGCTTTAGCAATGCTGGCCGTATTAATGCTCGTAATGGGACTTGGACCAAATACAGTCGTGTTTGCTCTTTTTCTTTATTCGTTATTGCCAATTATTAAAAATACGTATACAGGGATTCGAAATGTTGATCCGGCCATGCTCGAATCATGAAAAGGAATGGGCATGACGCGACTTCAAGTTTTGCGCATGGTTGAATTGCCACTATCGTTATCAGTGATTATGGCCGGACTAAGGACTGCTCTTATTATAACGATTGGTGTGGCAACAATTGGAACATTTATCGGGGCAGGGGGGCTAGGTGATATAATTATTCGCGGTACAAATGTTTCTGATGGAACAACAATTATTTTAGCCGGTGCAATCCCGACAGCACTAATGGCCATTATTGCTGATGCGGTAATGGGATGGTTTGAAAAAAGACTGGCACCAAGTACAAGATTGAAAAAAAATCCGGCAAATCAAGTGTGAAAAATTTCCTTTTAAAAACCACAGTCATGTTTCTGTGGTTTTTTTACTGTATAAGTCAGATTAAGAGTCAGTGTTCACTATTATTCATTTTATTTATTTT
>CADBNU010000010.1 GCA_902796085.1 Heyndrickxia coagulans | reverse complement strand
TTCCATAAAGTCATATGGTGTGATATCTCCCATTCCAATCATCGGGTCAGTATTCATTAATGCTTCTTCATATGAGATCGCCAAAGCATCGTTGGTTATTTCAACTTCTTGATTTTGTTCTTTTATTGGAACCATTTTTTTCAATAACCGTTCTGTCAACGTTGTATTGCGGAAATTGACATCTGTCTGATTGACAGCTATTTGAAATGATTCTTCTTCCCCGCATAGAATTAACTTATCTTTTGCCCTTGTAATAGCAGTGTATAATAAATTCCGCCGCAGCATGCGATAATAACCACGAACCATTGGTAATATCACAACGGGAAATTCACTACCTTGTGATTTATGAATACTACAGCAATAGGCTAACGTAATTTGGCTTAAATCCTGTCTCGTATATGTAATTTCCGTCCCCTCAAAGGAAACGATTAGTTGATCGGTTTTGTCTTCTGTTTCTTTCGCAAAAAATATGCTGACAACTTCACCAATATCGCCATTAAATACGTTCTTTTCCGGTTGATTTACTAATTGCAACACTTTATCACCGACACAATAGACAACATCACCAAATTTCAGTTCTCTTCGTTTTTTGTCTGAGTCGTTCTTTCCATTAAAAATTCCTTGCAAAATTTTGTTCAATTGATCAATTCCGGCAGGTCCGCGATACATCGGTGCCAACACCTGAATATCCTTGGAAGTATAACCTTTATTAACAGCGTGACCAACTACTTGTTTAACAACTTCTGGAATTTGGCTTGTATTACAAGATATAAAGGAACGATCCCTTTGTGGTTTTTTCAAGTCTTCCGGCAGTTTTCCATTTTTTATTGAATGGGCTAACTGAATAATGGTAGATCCGCTTTCTTGACGATATATTTCTTTTAAACGTACAGTTGGAATCAAATCGGCTGCAAGCAAATCTTTTAAAACTTGTCCAGGACCTACAGATGGTAATTGATCTTCATCTCCGACTAGGATCACTTGCACATGATCTGGTATTGCTTTAAAAAGATTATGGGCTAGCCATATATCAACCATCGACATTTCATCGAGGATGATGATTTTTCCTTCAATTGGATTTTCTTCGTTAAAATCAAACGTGTTGGAACCGTTCCAACCTAACAACCGATGAATCGTAACAGCCGGCAACCCTGTTGATTCCGTCATCCTTTTTGCGGCACGCCCTGTAGGCGCAGCTAATACGAACGGAAACACCTCATCTTTTTTATAATCTTTCGGGTCGAGGGAACATCCATGTAATTCCGCATATAATTCAACAATTCCCTTTATAACCGTTGTCTTCCCAGTACCAGGTCCACCCGTTAAAATTAACATCGGTGAGGAAAGTGCGGTTTGAATGGCTTCCCGTTGGGATGGAGCATACTCAATCCCTAAACGATCTTCTAATTCCCCTAGCGCTAGTAAAAATTCCGATTCAGGAAAACTTTCAGCAAATTCTTTTTGATCTAAAATACGTTTTATATTATTTACAAGTCCCTTTTCCGAATAAAAAATGGAAGCCAAATAAACGCGGTCTTCTTTTGATACTACTTTTCCTTCTTCTTCAAGTTTTAATAATTCAACTTCTATATCTTCGAGCGGGATTTCAATAGGTTGAGTAGATTCGAGCATTTGTTTTACTGAAAAAACAAATTCACTTTTTTCCAAATAACAATGACCTTCCTGCATACAATCAGCATCTAATTTATATAAACATGCTGCTTTAATCCGGTCAGGATGATTACCTTGAATCCCTAATTTTGATCCAAGTTCATCAGCTCGGCTAAAGCCGATACCTTCTACATCTTCTACTAGACGATAGGGATTCGATTGAATAATTTCTAACGTCTCATCTTTGTAAACTTGAAAGATGCGCATCGCTAAAGCCGCTCCAAAGCCTAGCTCATTTAATCCAATCATAATTTTTTCAAGACCTTGGTGTTCCACAAGTGTTTCATATATTGTTTTTGCTTTGTCCGCTGACAATTTTGGGATTGTATCCAGTAAGGAAGGATTTTCAAGTATTCTAGAAATTGCATTTTCTCCTAGCAGGTCCACTATTGATTCTGCCGTTTTCTTACCAATACCTTTAAATAGGTCACTAGACAAATATTGAATTATCCCTTGTTTGGTTTTCGGTATATCTTTTCGGACATGTGTTACATTAAACTGGCGGCCGTATTTCGGATGTTCTTGAAACTTCCCATAAAAAATATATGTTTCCTCTTCATAAACATGGGGGAAATATCCAATAACAACGATTTCCTTTTCCTTGAATTCTACATTTGTTTCCTCCACTTTAATTCGTAAGACGGTATAAAGATTTTCTTCATTTCGAAAGATCGTTACGATTGGATGGCCTTTTATGTATGTTTCCAATGCTTCATTCATGGATGCTTCCCCCTTTCTACACTAATTTTTTAAATATATGTCAACAACATAACAAATTGTATCATTTGAACATTTTCCTAACATCATTATAGTCAAAAGTTAGATAAAAGAACAGAAGGACTAGCACTTGAATTAAAGTGACTAGTCCTTATTTCATCTAGTTAACCGACATAAGTTAACTGCTTTTCATTCTTAAAGATTTTATCAATTGTCCCGCCACCTAAACATTCTTCACCATTGTAAAACACAACAGCTTGACCAGGTGTGACAGCACGAATCGGTTCATCAAAAATAACTTCCACTTCATCATTGTCAAGTAAACGTACTGTAACATTATTATCTGGTTGACGGTAACGGAATTTTGCCGTACAACGAAATTCCTTCGGTTTTTCCTTATTTGAAACCCAACTTACTTTTGTAGCAATAATAGCATCTGAATATAACGCCTCATTATGGAAACCTTGACCGACTAGTAGGACATTCCGTTCTAAATCTTTTCCAACCACAAACCAAGGATCACCGTCACCACCAATGCCAAGTCCATGCCGTTGACCAATTGTATAATACATTAATCCTTGATGTTCACCTTTATATTCACCCGTCAATGTTTCCATTCTTCCCGGTTGCGCAGGTAAATATTGACTTAAAAATTCTTTAAAATTCCGCTCACCAATGAAACATATGCCTGTACTATCTTTTTTATTTGCCGTTGCTAATCCTGCTTTCTTGGCAATCTCTCGTACTTCAGGTTTCGTTAAATGGCCTAGCGGGAACATGACTTTGGAAATTTGATCTTGGGACAGTTGATTTAAAAAGTACGTTTGATCCTTATTAGAATCAACACCACGAAGCATTTTTGTTTCGCCATCTTCTACGATAACTCTGGCATAGTGACCTGTCGCTAAATAATCAGCTCCTAATTTCAGTGCATGGTCAAGAAATGCTTTAAATTTGATTTCTTTATTACACATTACATCTGGATTCGGTGTCCGACCAGCTTTATATTCATCTAAAAAGTACGTAAATACTTTGTCCCAGTATTCTTTTTCAAAGTTGACCGCATAATACGGAATGCCAATTTGGTTTGCAACGCGAATCACATCTTCATAATCTTCCGTTGCTGTACAAACACCAAATTCGTCTGTATCATCCCAGTTTTTCATAAAAATACCGATCACATCATAACCTTGCTCCTTTAATAGATAGGCCGCTACCGAGGAATCAACACCGCCACTCATACCGACAACAACCCGGGTATTTTTTGGGTCTTTCATTGCTTTACCTCCACTTTTAATCTGTAAGTCTTTTCACAACTTTTGCCGTGATTTTAGCTATATCTTCTACATCTTCAAGGGTGACCCCTAATCCAAAACTAAATCGAATGGAATTAAATAATTCATCAGATTCACTACCATACATCGCCCGTAACACATGACTCGGTTCTAAGGAACCCGCAGTACAAGCAGAACCACTGGAAGCCGAAATCCCTTCAAGATCTAGATTCACTAAAAAAGCTTCCACATCTGTTCCTGGAAATGAAACATTGATAATATGCGGTAGATAATTCGATTCACTTCCATTGATTTTAAAGTTGATGGATTCTTCTTTCAACCGTTGAATGAATTTTTCTCGTAACTGTTCATAAAAATCATATTTCTTTTGACGGTCTTTTTGTATAATTTCAACTGCCTTTTTAAAACCAGCGATCCCTGGAACATTTTCTGTACCTGCTCGACGTTTCCGTTCTTGTTCGCCCCCATAGAAATACGGTTGTAATCGGACACCTGTATTTTCATATAGGAAACCGATCCCCTTCGGTCCGTTAATTTTATGGGCGGAAACGGATAATAAATCGATATGCATTTTTTTTACATCAATCGGTAACAATCCATAAGCCTGAACGGCATCTGTATGAAAATATGCTTGATGTTCAGAGAGAAGCTGACCAATTTCAGCAATCGGTTGTATTGTACCGACTTCATTATTTGCAAACATAACAGAGACCAAAATCGTATCATCCCGTAAGGCATTTTTCACATCTTCAACAGATACGCGCCCTGTTTTATCAACAGGCAAATACGTCACTTCAAACCCATTTTGCTCTAAAAATTCACAAGTATGAAGAACTGCATGATGTTCAATGGCTGTCGTTATAATATGTTTTCCTTTATCCTTGTTCGCATAAGCCGTACCAATTAAAGCCATATTATCTGCTTCAGTCCCACCGCTTGTAAAAATAATTTCATTGAAATTAGCATGAATGGATTTCGCGATGACGTTTCTTGCCTCATCTATTATCTTTCTTGCTTCACGTCCGTAAGCATGAATACTTGATGGATTGCCGTATATATGATGCATAACCTCTGTCATTTCTTCAACGACATCTGGATGAATCGGAGATGTTGCTGCATAATCTGCATAATACTTATTCATCATTACACCTACTTTATTTTAAAAAGCTCTTGTTTTTGAAAAATAATTACTCAAATCAATTTACAACAAGTAACACTAAATGTAAAACATATAGCCTCTCATATCATCATCTTCAGATTCATGATGTTGGGCTAAATCCGCTAAAGTTGTTTGGTCTAATACGTTTTTAATAGCGTCGCTAATCCGAATCCATAGCTCACGTTTGGCAGGTTCCTCTTCCTCAATCCCTTCCACCAATTGGATTGGCCCCTCCAACACTCGAATAATATCACCCGCAGTAATTTTTTGTGGTTCTTTTGATAAAATATAACCACCGTAAGCGCCTCGTATGCTTTTTACTAAACCGGCATTTCGTAACGGAGATACAATTTGTTCTAAATAATGTTCGGATAAATTATTCGATTGTGCAATTGTTTTTAATGGAAGTGGATTACCATCTCCATACTTTTTAGCTAATTCAATCATAATGGTTAAGCCATATCTTCCTTTTGTTGAAATCTTCATTTTTGCACCTCTTTACCACTTACAATTTCATTGTTGACAATTTTCGCGACTTTTACTATGTCCATAATCTTATTTGTCACTTTATAAAAATATGTAATGGCTGCTCCAGACACATGCCCGATTGTTAAGCTAATGATGATCGTTCCAATATGAACCGGTCCCCCTAAAAGCGAACCAATCATTAATACAGAAACTTCCATGATTAACCGTACATTGGGTACTTTCCAACCCTTTTTTAAATGCAAAGCCATCATTAAACTATCTCTCGGTCCGGTCCCAAACTGAGCGGAAATATAAATTCCCATTCCGATCGCCATAATGATGATCCCTACTAATAATAGAAGGAGCTTACTCCAAAAGTAAATAGGTTCGATCGGCAAAAGTAGAAATAAATCCACAAACACACCGACAAATAATAAATTAAAATAAGCTCCGGGTTTAGGCCAGCTTTTTAGTATGATTGCAGACGTTCCTAAAATAATAATACCAACAATAATGTTCCATGTGCCAATGGACAAACCGAATTGTTGGTATAAGCCAATATGTAACACATCCCATGGTGATACGCCTAAATCAGCTTGAATCGTCAGGACAATCCCGAAGGACATCATCATTATTCCGATAAAAAAGATGGTAAATTGCACAATTTTTTCTCTTATCTTCATCGAAGGATCTACCACCTCTCTGAACAGGGGAAAGCTACCCATATCTATCGAATTATAGCATAATTTCCATTGTAAAACTATATGCAAATGATGGATCTCAACGAAAAAAGAAAAGATTTTGAATATTATGCTGAAAAAGACTCACTCCTTTTCCCAACGTTTTCTTTATGCTACATTAAACATAGAACATATATTCTGATTGTGAAAATCGATTGAAGGTGAAAAAAGATGAGTGGAAAACCATTGGCATATCGCATGCGACCAAGGGTAATCGATGAGGTTGTCGGACAACAACATCTCGTAGGAGAAGGAAAAATCATTCACCGGATGGTCAAAGCAAGACAATTGTCATCGATGATTCTATACGGTCCCCCTGGAGTCGGCAAAACATCCATCGCCAGCGCCATTGCCGGTAGTACAGATTATGCCTTTCGCATGTTAAATGCCGTTACCAATAATAAAAAAGATATGGAAATCGTCGTTGAAGAAGCGAAAATGAGCGGAAAAGTGATTTTACTTCTTGATGAAGTTCATCGGCTCGATAAGGCTAAACAAGATTTTCTTTTACCATACTTAGAAAACGGAATGATTGTTTTAATTGGTGCAACCACTGGAAACCCATACCATGTGATCAACCCTGCGATTAGAAGCCGATGCCAAATCTTTGAATTAAAACCTTTACAACCGAAAGATGTAAAAATTGTATTACAACGAGCACTTAAAGATAAAGAACGAGGGCTTGGCAAATACCCAGTAAAAATTGAAGATGAAACATTAGAATTTATTGCGACACGATCAAACGGGGATGTCCGCAGCGCTTTAAACGGTCTTGAATTAGCTGTCCTTTCTACGGAAAAAAAGGAAGACGGGTGGATACATATCGATATATCTGTTGCTGAAGAATGTATACAGAAAAAAAGTTTAAACCATGACAAAGACGGAGATGCTCATTATGATGTATTATCCGGTTTTCAAAAATCCATCCGAGGCAGTGATGTTAACGCCGCTTTACACTACCTCGGACGATTAATTATAGCCGGCGATTTACCAAGTATCGCAAGAAGACTATTGGTGATTGCTTATGAAGATGTTGGTCTCGCCAATCCAATGGCGGCAGTACGAACGCTGGCTGCTGTACAAACGGCTGAACGGATTGGCTTTCCCGAAGCACGGATACCTCTAGCCAATGCGGTGATTGATCTTTGCTTATCGCCGAAATCAAATTCGGCCTATTTAGCCATCGATGCAGCGATTTCCGATATCGAGAATGGGAAAGGGGGAGAAGTACCAGATCATTTAAAAGATGCCCATTACAGCGGTGCGAAAAATTTAGGTCGTGGGATTGGTTATAAATACCCGCATGATTATAACGGTGGCTGGGTTGATCAACAGTATCTGCCAGATACGTTAAAAGACAGAAAGTATTATGAACCGAAGAAGACAGGAAAATATGAAACGGCTCTAGCGCAAGTTTATGAAAACATAAATAAATTAAAAAACAAATAGAAGTAAATGTAGGAGCGTTTAAACAACAAATAAATAGTTGGGGGAGACTCCCTCCCCCTCTTACAATCATATGGTTATTCGTTCCACTCAATCATGAATTTCGTTCCCCCTCTGATATAGTTTAATAGATGTAGATCTTCTTTTATGACTTGCCCGATCACGTTTACCTTTTGATCAGCTTCCAAAGAACGTTTTGTAATCTGTATTTCTCCTTGATATCTCCCATATAGACGATTGTCAACAGTTATAGCGCCAACAGGACGATCGATAGTGTTATATGGTTCTACAGAAAAATCGCCCATTAAACCATATAAACGTGATTCAGCCGATCGAATTACATCCCTTGCTGCATCGAGACGATTCGTTTGAATTTGTTTAAATCGGTCCATGATTCGTTTGTCATCTGTAAAAGGATGTGCTCTAAGGAAGATAGTTCCATCTTTGAAATATGCAAATTGTTTAGCCGATGACTGACAAATTGTTGGATCACCAATAAAGATTTTATCTACTGATGGATGGTGATAGAAATCAAGATATGCTGCAAATGTGGTTAAATCACGATGTTCCTCGATCGTAGGCAATCCTTTATATAAAGGACCTCTTCTTATTCCATCTCCAGGTATAAACGCCATTACGCTTAATTTTTCAGACTTTAACCACTCATTCCGTTGATAAAACTCTTTTGTATCTAAGCCTGTTTCAGGACGCGGATAAAAATTATGCCAAGCTTCTACAGATGATGGAATAAAATTATATTGTTTTAGTTTATTTACATTCTCTTCCGTTAACGTACTGGCATTTAAGGCAATTTTCATTTTTCTAGAAAGATTTGCGATTAATTCTTCTGATAATCCATAATCCACTCGTAACCCTGTTATTCCCCACTCCTTCAATTTTTCTGCTTTTTCCCAAGTAACGCCTAAATAAACAAGAGATTTGGGTGATATATCTGCAACTAGCTCCATTTTGTATTGTTTGGCCAATGAACCAAGTTCTTTTAGACGGGTTGCATATAGACTTGGGTCATCTTCTGGAATATGGAGTGAAGTAAATATACCTCTACATCCAAGATTACTCATGGTGTGAATATATTCTCTTTGATGATCAGATATTGGCTCATTTAAGTAAATGGAGATACCTAGCATATCAAAAACTCCTCTCCTTAATAGGTGAAAACCGTTTAATATTTTCTTAATAAAAAAAGGGGACGTTCATCCCCATTTCAATGTTTCATCATTAAAAGTTTTCATCCATCTCTTTTTTATATCCGAAGAAATACGTAAATAGGAAACCAGCAGTATAAGTGATTAATAATCCTAGGAAGTAAACCAAATATTTATTGTCCACAATGAGTGGGATTAAAGGTATACCTGAAACACCTATTCCACGTGCTGCTGTATGCATTACAGCTTGGAATGCACCACCAACAGCCGCACCAAGACAAGCGGTAATAAACGGACGTCCTAAAGGCAAGGTAACCCCATACAATAATGGTTCTCCGATTCCTAAGAAACCGGTTGGTAGTCCACCTTTAATGACATTTTTCATTCGTTTATTTTTGGTTTTTACATAAATGGCGATCGAAGCACCAACTTGACCCGCACCAGCCATGGCTAAGATTGGAAGTAAGGCAGTAGAACCGACGGTATTAATTAACTCCATATGAATTGGTGTTAATCCATGATGAAGTCCTAACATAACTAGTGGCAAGAAGAATCCTGCTAATAAACCACCAGCTACAATTCCACCTATATCAAGGATGACATGAATCGCGTTTGTAATACCATCGGAAATGTAACCTGTTATTGGCTGAACAGCCGCAATTGTTAAAAGACCTACTGTTAAGAGCGTTAATAATGGCGTTATAATAATATCAACTGCATTCGGTACAAATTTCCGATATTGTTTTTCAAAGAAAACCATCAAGCCTGCTGCAAACATGACACCAAACAATCCGCCTCTGCCGGGTACTAAATTTTGTCCAAACAGTACAACATCCGCTAATCCAGGATGCATTGTAATAATACCAGCGATCGCACCTAATACTGGTGTTCCCCC
>CADBNU010000009.1 GCA_902796085.1 Heyndrickxia coagulans | reverse complement strand
CCAGGTATCATTATTTTATTTGCCTTTTCTATACCTTCAGCAATCCCTTTAGAAACAACAAAAATGGTGATAAGCATAAAAATTAAATGACCCGATATGGAAATCAGCGGATCAGATATTGTTTGGCCAAATACTTCTTGATATTGTTCATTTGTTAGCCCACTTAGTCCACCAGTAATTCCCTTAATGATATATAAGATAATCCAGCCGCCTACAACACTATAAAAAGAAAGTAAAATGAAACATGTAACCATACCTAGTCTGCCAATCAAATGCCATGAACTATTTGGTGCAAGTTCTTTAAAGGATTCAATGGCATCTTTTTGTGTTGTTCTACCAATAATAAATTCACCAAGTAAAAGTGGTAAACCAACTAAAACAGTAAATAAAATGAAAATAAGTAAGAATGCTCCTCCCCCACTAGTTCCAGCTACATACGGAAATTTCCAAATGGCACCAAGTCCGATCGCTGATCCCGCTGCTGCAAATATAAATCCTAGCCTGGATGTCCATTGATCTCTATTTTCCATAATCATACCCCCTTTTTTATTTAAGCGCTTTCAAAATCGTTTTATCTTAAGCTGCTAACATTCGTTACCTATTATAAAGAATATACTAAATATTTTGAATAACAAAACGAAAGAAAATTTAGTTTTTCGTATTCAATCAGAATAAAATGAAAAATAATTTAATTCATTTTGAATATTCAGTAATAAATGAATAGCATTATCTGTTAACAGTATAGAAGATTCAGAAGTAAGCTAAATTGTTTAAGCTTTCACATTTGTCATAAAAAAATTTTGAAGAATTATTCTTCAAAAGGCCATGGGGAATTTTCATCAATTGGGAGGATTTTTTTATTGGATACAGGAGATTTCAATACAATTGAAGTATGGATGATTCCGAACTTTATTAAATAATCAATTAGTTTATTTAAATGGTCCATATCTTTCACAGCTGCTTTTAACAAATAATGCATTTCACCAGTCAAACGATGACATTCAAAAATGTCTGGGTGCTCAGCTGTCATTTTTTCAAAATGACTATAAGAAACACTTAATTCGCTTACATGAATATACAACAAAATATTTCTGCCAATTTTTTCTGGTGAAACGGTTGCTGAAATTTTGTTTATAATTCCTTTTTCTTTTAGTCGATTTAACCTTTCCGTTACACTTGGTCTACTTAGAGCCAATTTTTTGGACAGTTCACTTAACGTAATCCTCCCGTCTTCTTGCAAAATTTTTAATAATTTTATATCTGTCTCATCCATACTCTCACCTCTATTAAAAAAAATAAAATCATCTCCTTAATTATAAAGATTACAACTGCTTTTAGGTTTGTTATGTTAATGTTTAGTTATCAATAATCATGATTGATGATACTGCATTTCCAACTATTTTATCATTTTGTATAATTTCTGCTGATAAGTAGGCAACTGTTTTCCCTATTCTTTCAACTTTTGCTTTTACTTCAACGGTTCCAGTAGTCACTGGTCGATGAAAAGTAGTATTTAAATTAATGGATGCAAAAGATTGATTTTCTTTTAATTTTGATGAAATTGCATATGCCATTATTGTATCAGCAGCAGAAGCAATATATCCTCCCATAACGACACCGTTACCATTGATAAACTTTTCATCAACATTCCAAATTCCCTTTGCAATTCCATCTTTAGCATAGGCAGGAATTATTTGTAATGTTATATCACAGTTTGGAGGGGCGGCACCATTGTTGGCAGCTTTTACAAGATCTGTAGTTTTATATTTTTTAATCATCACAACCTCCTATACATATCCAAATTTTTGTAGGTTATCTTCACTTCATAAAAACTCTTTAGTATGTAAGCCAATTTAAATCAACTTCAAAGACAAGTTAAAATAGTTAGGATTTAAAATATCTTTTGCTTCATTGATCATATTTTCCATTACTTCTGCAACAGTCGGGAGGTCTTCAATTAAACCTGCAATTTGACCGCCTGTCATAAATCCTTCTCGATCATTTCCTTCAACTGTACCAATATAATGACGTTCTTCACTTGTTTTTTCTTTATATTCTTCAATACTACCTCTTTTATTCTCTAAATTTAGTAAGCTTTCTGCATAATGATTTTTTAATATTCTTCTAACCTGTTTGAAACTTCTTCCAACTATGACAGTTGACTCATCATTTGCTTTTAATATCGATTTTTTATAATTTGGATGGAAATTTGCTTCTTTAGTAGCGACAAAACGAGTTCCTAGTTGTACTCCTGATGCACCTAGTGCTATTGCGGCTGCAAATCCTTTTCCATCAGCTATTCCACCAGCTGCAACAATTGGAATGGAAACTTCTTTAGCCACCTGAGGTATTAATGTCATTGTAGTACTTTCATTTGGTGAATTAATTCCTGCCGCTTCGTACCCTTCACAAACAATTAGATCAGCGCCTAGTATTTCCGCTTTTTTGGCTTGTCTAACTGTTGAAGTTACACAAATAACTTTTATATTATGTTCATGAAACATTCCAATTAAATCAGAAGGATTTCCAGCTGAAAGAGAAACAACCGGAACACGATGAGCAATCACTTCTTCAGCAACTAATTTTGGATATGGATGTACCGATATAGGGATATTTACACAGCATGGTTTAGTCGTATTGGAAATCATCACCTTTATTTTATTAGAAATTTCAGATATCGGCAAATTTCCTGTACCAATTGTACCTAATCCACCAGCATTAGAAATCGCTGCTGCAAGTAGTGGATCACTTATATTGCCCATACCACCTTGTATAATGGGATACTTTATTTTTAAAATTTCTGTGATTGAATTTCTCATTCTAAACACATCCTATTTTTTTTATAACTGACATTAAGCCGGAAAATCTTTTTACATTATATTAGAATTTTTGGTAATTTTACCATATCCTTTGGAAAAGACTTCTTCAAAATATTCATTGGCTGGTTGTTCCAAAATACGGTAATATTTTTGAAATAAATGAACTGCTTCCTCTTTCTTCCATTTGTTAGGAAGTAATTCTTTAGGGAGACCTGGGTCGACAAAGAGAGATTTACGGTACTCATGAACGAGTAATGCTCTCCTTACAAAACACTTTTGATTACTTAACTTACCTGAACGAATTTTACTTTCGTCATTTTGATACCCGTCTTTAAAAAGACTAATAAATTTTTCATATGTTCGGTTGATTTCCTCTATATCCCAATATTCACTTACGATCTGTGTGTTTGATTTCGTTCCAATATTTTCTGAAACAAAAAAATTGACATTATCAGCGATATCATATTTTTTTACAATTGTATAAACTTGTTCTTTCAAGTCGTTGGGGCTAATCCATGCACTGTTTGATAAAGGCGCAAAGCCACTCCAAATTAATTCATTTCTAAGTTGATCTCGAACTTTTCTTCTTTCTTCGGGTATTTTATAAAAGAATATCCGCCATTTTCCATCCCATTTACCGGGTTCCACTTGATAAATTCTTCCAGCGGCTTCTTCCGTCCGTCTTTTCCCAAATTTAGTTAATGAGTAGAAACTTTTATTTCCTTCTTTTCTACTTTCCAACCAATTTTGTTTACTCATCCGTGAAATGGCTGCTCTTACAGATTGCTCGTTATAACCGAAAGCTGCAAGCAATTCAATTAAACTTCCTATCCAAATCTCATTTCCATAATGTCGAATATAATCACCATACAATGTAATAATCATTGAACGAGTACTTGGTATGTTTTCCATTAATTAACATCCTTCTAGTATTTTTCTGTCATAATTTTAACACTTTAAACATTTTACTTTTTTCATTATTCTGATTCTACTATAATTTATATTTTATTTCCAATTTAATCTAATATAGCCCCTATATATTAAAAAGATTATACGAACCGATCTTTTTTCGGTTCGTATAAAAAAGTTTTAATAGATTAAAAGAAACATAATGGATAGAATTGGTGTTTCGGTCTAATCAGTATTTCCTTTTAACGTCCTTGGAACACTGGTTTTCTTTTCTCAACAAAAGATTGGACACCCTCTTTAAAATCCTCTGTAGACCCTGCAATTTTTTGACTATAGGCTTCATATTCTAAAAACTCATCTAATCTTGTTTCATAACTTTTTCGAATAAGGTTCTTAATTAATTCGATTGCTTTTGTCGGTTTATTCGCTAGTTTTTCAGCAAAATTTTCCGTTTCGCTTTCTAATTCATCAAAAGGAACCACCTTTGTCACAAGTCCGTACTTTTCAGCATCACCAGCTGTAATTTTTTCACCTAAAATGGATAGTTCGATTGCTTTCGCAGTACCGACAAGTTTAGGTAAATAAAATAAATTTCCTGTATCTGGAACAAGTCCGATATTAATAAACGCTTGGATAAAGGTTGCTTTATCAGATACAATTCGGAAATCACAAGCAAGTGCAAGGCTAAACCCGGCACCAGCAGCAACACCGTTAACAGAAGCAATAATCGGTTTACTGAAACTAGCTATTTGTTTTAACATTGGAGTATATCGTTTTTTTATGATTTCACCTAGATCAATATTTTTGTCCAAACTTTTTAAATCTTCTCCAGAACAAAAGGCTCTGCCTGCCCCCTGAATCACTAATGCACGTACACTCGGATCTTTTTCAGCAATTTTTAATGCTTGGACAATTTCTTTATTCATGATTTCATTAAAAGCGTTAAGACTATCAGGTCGATTTAGTGTTAAATACGCAACTTTATTTTTCACTTTATAAAGAATAGTTTCATACAACGAATCCACCTACTTTCCTTTGAATATCGGTTGTCTCTTTTCAACAAAAGCTTGCATTCCTTCCTTTTGATCATCTGTTGCGAAAAGCAAATAGAAGTTTTTCCTTTCATATTGCATAGATTCATAAGTAGATAAATCGACCGCCTTTGTAACTGTATCTTTTATTAAGCGGATTGATAGTGGCGGCTGTGTGGCAACTTTTTTAGCAAATGCCATTGCTTCATCAAAAAGAACTTCAACTGGAAGTACTCGATTGACTAAACCATATTCATATGCTTTTTTCGCATCGAAATATTCACCAGTCCATAACCACTCTAAAGCTTTTCTTGGTCCAATTGTTTTCGTTAATTTCACGGTACCTCCAGCCCCTGGCATCACACCCAAATTTACTTCTGGAAAACCAAATTTCGCATTTTCTGCAGCAAATACGATATCACAGCTTAATACAAGTTCAAATCCACCACCAACAGCATAACCTTGCACGGCAGCGATAATTGGTTTTTTAATCAATGACATACGGTCCCATTCTGCAAACTGATCCAACTTTTCTAAATAAATCGGATCATCTTCTTTCATTTCTTTTATATCTGCACCAGCCGCAAATGATCTTCCATTAGCAGTTAATAATATCACCTTTATATTTTCGTTCTTATTAAAGGTTTCAAGTGCATTGACTAATTCTGTAATCATCGGCCTGTTTAACGCATTAAGCACTTCAGGCCGATTCAGAATAATTTTGCCAACAGCGTCATCAATTTCAGTGAAAATATACTGATAATTACTCAACTTCCTCACCTATCATCATTGTTACAAGATCTCCTGCAAAGGACATTAAATCTTTCCCAGATGCTTTTGCTTCATCAGTTTTCATGGCTTCTTTTAATGATTGATGATCATCATAGTACATTTCACACAACAAGTAATATTCGCTTTTACCAGTTGGTGACCCAACAATTTTTGTAATTTCCACTTTGCGTAATCCTGGAATTTTTTCCGTAATTGGTACATGTACATTATAATAGTGTTCATCGAACGCCTTTGGATCTTTAGGTTGTTTGTAAAGTGCAATTAGTTTTACCATAAAAATCATCCTTTCCTTTTTTAAGCTATTGGTTTCATGGCTTCAAATGGATTTCTACATTGCCTGCAATATAAAATACTTCGGCATGCTGCTGGTCCAAAAATATTTTCCATTGTAATATTGGTTGAATTACAGTATGGACATTCAATTTCCCACGGATCTCCAGGATTATGATCCGGAGAAGGTGTTGCAATACCAAACTTTTTTAATTTCTTTCTACCTTCCTCGCTAATACGTTTCGTAGTCCAAGGTGGATGGTAGCAATATTTGACATCTACATTAAACTTGTTATCTAGTGACGATAGTGCATCTTTTACTTCATTTTTAATATTTTCTTTAATCAAATCTAGTGCTGGGCAACCGGTAAAGGTTGGTAATAATTTTACATGTATCGTGTTTTCAGTAATCTCAATATCTTCAACCATTCCAAGTTCTACGATACTAATCGGCTTCATTTCAGGATCTTTGACGTTTTGGAGGATGTCCATAATTTCTTTTTTTAATGCAATTGTTTTTGACGGCATATAGGCACCTCCCTTTCGAACAGACTTCATATATAACACACTCTTACCAAGAAGCCGCTTCCAAATCTGAAAGATAAACTTCACTTAACGTTTCGATTGCTTGTTTTAAATCTTCAGTATGTTCCCCATTCCTTCCATTTCCACGTAACATTCCTGGGTTTTCATCTATTGTAAATTCAACTTTCTTAAACACCTTTTCAATACTTTCTAAAAACCTTGTTTCCAGTTTTTGCTCTGAATCAATATATTGATTAGCAGAAATTTCATCCCCATAATTTCCTAACGAGATGAGACCACCTAAGTCCTTCCATATACGCTTGATGGCATCTTCCATTTTTGTTCTGGCAACTTCCGTACTTAGCATTAATTGTGTAAACCAAGTTTCCCAATGCATTAAATGATAATATTGTTCCGATTGGATTTTTCGAGATACAATCGAAAGTGGTTCATAGCTTGATTGTTTCAAAGATTCAAGTTGAATTGTTTTAAAATGACTGTATAATAAATTTCTGACTACGGTGAAAGCCCAATCGTAATCTGGTTTTTCCAAATATGATCCCGGTCCGTTTTTTTCTTCAAGGATAATCGCATTTCGGAATTGTTCCGGTTTACGACCGTGGGCGATTTGATCAAGGTTTCCTTCACCAAGATCCTCAAGTAACTGATAAAACATATATGCATGACCCATTGTATCTTGACTTATTGAAGAGTAAGCGACATCTTCCTCAATATGTGGTACTAAGCCTAACCATTCGGATCCACGAAAAGCATGAATAAAATTATCATCCGCTAACTGATAAAGTAACTCCCGCAAAGATTCATTTTTTTTCATTGCACTTCACCACCAGTATTCATCGCTTCCAATTTTCGCCACTTTGACGGAAGATCAGCATATCCTTTTGTTTCTCGATAATGTTTATTATCTAAACGTTTAAAAGCTTCTCTTTCTTCTTCAGTCATCTTACGAATATCCGAGCGTTTGACGACCCATAAATCATGGATTTGCTCTCTTCTAAAAAAATTTTCCTTTGCCAACACATAAGCCATTTCTAAATTTGGGGCAAGAATACTGAAACGATGTTCAAGGCTTAAGTCGCTCCTTCTACGACTGAAGACTTCATATTCTTGATAGAACTCTTTTACCATTGAGATTCACCTCATTCCGTATTACTTTAATGAAAGTTGATAAGGCAATCTTTCTCTTTTATTTTCTTAGGGCACATCTTATCCAACTAGAATTTTTTTGTCCTTAACATGAGTTAAAGCTTCTCGGACCCACTTCGTATTTTCATAGGATTCCCTTCTTAAAGCTAAACGGTTATCCGTCATAGGACCGTTTCCTTTTGTAATTTCTTTAAATTTTTTCCAGTCAGGTTCTTGATAAACCCATTCACCTTTTTCCTCATCAAAACGCAAAGTTTCATCTGGAATTATTAATCCTAATTTCTTAATTTTCGGAACATATTTTGTTAAGAATTCTTGACGTAGTTCCTCATTGGTTTTTGAACGAATTTTATATTTAATATTGATATCGACTTTAGAATGTCCAACTACTTTTGCAGATTTTGGCCCAAAGAACACTAACAATGATTCCCACCAACGATTTAGTGCCTCTTGCAACATTTTCTTTTGATATGTTGTACCTGATGCTAAAGCTAATACAAGACTTTCACCATGTTTTGCATGGAATGATTCTTCCTGACAGATTCGCTTTAACGCTCTGCCATAGGGACCATAGGAAGTTTTTAATAACATTGTTTGCGTTAAAATGGCTGCACCATCTACAAGCCAAGCAATAATTGCAGCATCAGCCCAAGTGGGTGCTGGCATATGGAAAACATTATGAAACTTTAAACGTTTTGTAAATAAATCTTGCATTATATCTTCTCTATTTTTTCCTAACGGTTTCATTAAATCTTCTGCAACACGTAATAATAATTGACCGTGTCCCATTTCATCTTGAACCTTTGCCATAATGGCTAATTTACGATGTAATGTTGGAGCTTTTGGGACCCATTCTTTTTCTGGTAGCGCTCCCATAATTTCACTAATTCCATGCATAGAAATTAATTTGATTAAATTCATTCTGTAATCATCGGGCATCCAATCTTCAGCTTCAATTTTCTCACCTTTATTAATTCGTTCCATAAAGTGTGCATATTTTTCTTGTTCCGTGAGATTCTCAAAAGAGGCTACATTAACCATCGAAAAAGCACCCCTATAAATAATGATTTTATATTTTTACATGTTTTTCATTTAATTTTAAAACCCGAATCGCTTTTCCTTCAGACCTAGGAATTGATCCAGGAGATTCAACCAGAGTTTCAACCGAAATCAAACAACTATTCTTAATCTTCCGATAAATTCTTGCGGTAAGATGTTTTATTTTGTCGTGTTCTAAATTTTGATTAATGCTTTTATATATTTTTTCATTTATTTCTACTTTTAATGTTACTTTATCAAGCGCGCCTTCACGCGAAATAATAAGTTGATAGTGCGGAACTAGTTCTTCAAATTGTAATAAAGCGCTTTCTATTTCTGATGGGAAAACATTCACACCACGGATAATCAGCATATCATCTATCCGTCCTTTAATGCGGGAAATTCTTTTATGAGTACGTCCACATTGACACGGGTCTGGTATTATGGAGGCAATATCACCAGTCCGGTAACGAATTACCGGCATAGCTTCTTTTGTTAAACTCGTAAATACAAGTTCTCCTTCTTCACCATCAGGAACGGGCTCCAACGACTCCGGATCAATTATTTCTACAAGAAAATGATCTTCTGCAATGTGCAGACCATTTTGTACCTCTTTACATTCAATACCAACACCAGGTCCCATCACTTCGCTCAATCCATAAATATCCATAGCCTTAATATTTAATCGTTCCTCAATATGTGTTCTAATTTCTTGCGACCAAGATTCTGCACCTAAAATTCCATATTGCAAACTTGTATTTTGCGGGTCTATACCTAACTTATCCATTGTTTCAATAATGTTTAATAAATAGGAAGGAGTAGCTGTGATAACTGTTGGTTTATAGTCTTCAATTAACATAACTTGACGTTCCGTATTTCCAGCAGATACCGGTACAGTTGCCATTCCTAACTTTTCCGATCCATAATGGATTCCTAATCCACCTGTAAACAAACCATATCCATAGGCATTGTGTAAAATGCCTCCGGGTTCCCCACCGCATGCGGCAATACACCGTGCCATTATTTCTGCCCAATGGTTGATATCATTTTTCGTGTAGGCTACTGTTGTTGGCTTGCCACTTGTGCCACTGGAAGAGTGTATTCGAATTACTTCTTTCATCGAGACGGCTAATAGTCCAAATGGATAATTAGCACGTAAATCAGTCTTTTTGGTGAACGGCAATTTCTTTATATCCGTTAATGTTTGAACATCATCTGGTGTTATTCCTTGCTCTAACAATTTCTTCTGATAAAAAGGAACATTCCTATATACCCGTTTAACCGTATCTTGTAATCTTTTTAATTGTAGCTCTTCTAATTTCTTCCTTGACATTGTTTCGATTTCTTCTTGATATAACACCCTTTGTTCACCACCAACATATAAATTTAAAAAGATGTATACTAGTTTTATGAATTTTTTAAGAAGAATTGTTTATTTCTTTGAATATATTCCTGATCATGTTCAGGTACATCTTCTTCATAATAGATGGCTTGGACTGGACAAACAGCTTCACAAGCTGCACAATCAATACATATATCCGGGTCAATATAGTACATATCTTCTCCCTCATGAATTGCATCAACGGGACATACTTCAACACATTCTGCTGACATTTCATGTCGACATGGAGATGTTATCACATAGGCCATATTCTATCCCTCTCTTAAGACACCACTATTTTTTCAAAAATACTTGTACTATGTTGTGGTTGTTTTCTTGCATTTGGATTAATATATGCTTTTATACTGCTAATAGCCGTTGCAGCATCACCGAATCCGGTTGCAATTAACTTGACCTTACCATTATAAGTAACAATGTCTCCCGCTGCATATACTCCTTCAACACTTGTTTGCATCGTAGAGTCTGTTACAATAGAATTTTTATCAATTTCTATCCCCCAATTTTTTATTGGACCAAGAGATGAAATAAAACCATAATTACAAATCAGTTCATCCAATTCTACTTTCATTTTCTCTTCCGTTTTTATATGTTTAATCTCAATAGACTCGATTTCTGAATCATTTCCACATACATTGGAGACTACATAAGGCGTGTAAATACAGATATTAGCGTTCTTTAATTGCTCTACTGATGATTCATGTGCACGGAACTCATTTCTCCTGTGGATAATTGAAACACTTTTTGCAACCGGTTCTAGCATCAATGCCCAATCTACAGCAGAATCTCCACCACCAAGAACACATACATTTTTATTGTGAAAACGTTTAACTTCTTTTACATAATAATGTAAGTTATTATTTTCATATTTTTCTGCACCTTGGATATTTAATTTCCGAGGTTGAAATGCACCAACACCTGCAGTAATGAGAACGGTTCTTGAAAGATGAACATTTTTATCTGTCTCTAATTGGAAGATACCATCTAATTTCGTCAAAGTTTCCACTTTTTCTCCAAGAACGACCTCATGGTTAAATTGAAAGGCTTGATTTATTAATTGATCAACAAGTTCCTGTGCCTTTATTTTTGGAAAACCTGCAACATCATAAATATATTTCTCTGGATAAAGTGCTGTTAATTGCCCTCCGAGCTGTGGCAGACTTTCAATAATTTTTACTTTTAATTGACGCATGCCACCATAAAATGCTGCAAAGAGTCCAACGGGACCTCCACCGATTATCGTTACATCATAAATTTTCCCATCCAAGAAAGTCCCCCCCTTCCCCATTACAATAATTCGTATGACGGATTTTTTACGTAAGTTTATATTTTCGTTATATCTGAATGTTAACAATTTTTAACAAAATAGTCAATACACTATTTTTTATTTTTAAAATTTTACAACAATTTATTTTAAGGGCAAATTATTACGAAACTCTTCATTTTTTTGAATTAAAATATGTTGTATAATTTCTTTTGTAAAGAAATTGTTTTCTAGGGTTCCGCTCTTTGTAGGTCTGGTCCAAGAGAAAACACACGAATCGAAATTCGATCCGTGACACGGAAGGATAAAAGCCTGGGAGATACTATTAAACAGTATTCTCTTAGGCTATTTTATTAGGAGGTTTTTTATGAAAAGAAATTGGTTGATCGTCATCATTGCCGCCATTTTTGAAGTTTTTTGGGTTATCGGATTAGCACATGCCTATAATTTTTGGACATGGTCAGGTACCATCATTGCAATAGTTATCAGTAATTATTTATTAATCAAATCAAGCAGTATTTTACCTGCAGGAACAGTCTATTCCGTTTTTGTCGGCTTAGGAACTGCTGGAACTGTAATTATAGAAATATTATTTTTCAACGAACCAATAAAAACGTCTAAATTACTATTCATTGCAATTTTACTTTATGGTGTTATTGGCTTAAAAACAGTAACTGATGAAGATATAAAACAAGGAGGAAATTCATAGTGGCTTGGCTATTATTAATTTTTGCTGGTGGATTAGAAGCCTTCGGTGTTGCGATGCTAAACCAAATACATTTAAGTAAAAAAATATGGGTTCCGCTGACTTTTTTTATACTTGCATTTGGATTCAGTTTAATGTTATTATCAATCGCAATGCAAACGATTCCTATGGGGACCGCCTATGCCCTTTGGACAGGGGTTGGGGTTGTAGGAGGAACGATTATTGGTATGATTTTTTACGGAGAATCGAAAAATTTCAAGCGAATATTTTATATTGGAATAGTCTTAATTGCTGCCATAGGATTAAAACTAGTGGCATAAAAAATCGTCTGCTAAAAAATTTAGCAGACGCTATCTTAATAAACACCTTGTGCCATCATGGCTTCTGCTACCGTTAAAAATCCACTTATATTTGCACCGGCAACAAGATTACCAGGATAACCATATTTTTCAGCACAAGTAACACTTTTACGATAAATATTTTTCATAATTTCTCTTAATTTTTCATCAACTTCTTCAAATGTCCAAGATAAACGCATACTATTCTGTGACATTTCTAATGCAGAAACAGCTACCCCACCTGCATTAACAGCTTTTGCTGGACCAAATAATACATCATTTTCGAGGAATAAATCCGTAGCTTCTAAAGAGCAAGGCATATTAGCGCCCTCACCAACAGCTTTCACACCATTTTGAATAAGAATGTTTGCAGACTCTGCGTCGATCTCGTTTTGCGTTGCACAAGGTAAAGCAATATCACAAGGTATGGACCAAATTCCATTACAACCTTCAAAATATTCAGCATGTGGATGTTCATTTGTATAATCTTTAATTCGGCCTCTTTCTCCTTCTTTAATTCTTTTTACAGTTTCAAGCTTTATGCCATCCGGATCGTAAATATAGCCATTCGAATCGCTACAAGCGACAACTTTAGCACCTAAAGATTCAGCTTTTTCCATTGCATAAATAGCAACATTTCCTGAACCAGATACAACGACTGTACTTCCTTCAAAAGAAAGTCCCTTTTCTTTTAACATTTCTTCCACAAAATATACGGTTCCATAACCCGTTGCTTCTGTTCTACCTAAGCTACCTCCATAACCAACGCCTTTACCTGTTAATACACCAGCTTGATAACTATTCAACCTTTTATACTGACCGAACATGTAACCAACTTCCCTTGCTCCAACACCTATATCACCAGCTGGTACATCGATATCAGGGCCAATATATTTGCTTAATTCCGTCATAAACGCCTGGCAAAAACGCATTATCTCTTGATCAGATTTTCCTTTTGGATCGAAATCTGACCCTCCTTTACCTCCTCCAATTGGAAGGCCAGTTAGTGCATTTTTAAAGATTTGTTCAAAACCTAAAAACTTTATAATACTTTCGTTAACTGTAGGATGAAAACGAATACCACCTTTATAAGGTCCAATCGTATTATTAAATTGAACACGGTATCCACGGTTCACTTGAACTTTTCCCCGATCATCAACCCAAGATACTCGGAAAGAAATAATTCGATCAGGTTCCGTAATTCTTTCTAAGATTCCATATTTTATATATTCAGGATGTTGCACAAACACCGGTTGAATCGTTTTAAATAATTCTTTTACAGCTTGTAAAAATTCAGGTTGATTCGCATTTCGTTGTTTAATTTGATCATATACGTTCATTATATAACTTTCAGCTGCCAATTGTTTTTCATTTTGACTTACTATTGCCATATATCTCCACTCCTTCCAAAAACGATAAATCTTATTTAAAATTTTCTTACTTTATCGATATAAAATCAATATGAATTCTGTATTAAACCAATATCTAATCAAGATGGTTTTATATTAACATTTTTTCAAGATAATTATATG
>CADBNU010000008.1 GCA_902796085.1 Heyndrickxia coagulans | reverse complement strand
TTTTTGGGCCAAATCACATAAGTGGTTTGGTTTTTTTAAAATTTCATTTATTTTTGTGAAAAGATAGAATTTTGATTTCTATATGGATAATGGTGGTTGTGACGAGATTCACATATCGAACGTGGCACTACTTATCTGAATAAAAAGTCCTTGTTTTTTCTGTTATATTAAGTAAAAAGTTGGAAAAATCCAATTCGATTCCTAAACATCCATTTTAACATGCCGATACAAAACTATAGGTGGATTATAGCTGTTTTATTTGGGGAAAATTAACGGTTACTATTTTCTATAATGTATGTATAATGGATAGAGGAAAACATAATTCAACATAAGCTCTAGTAATTTTACAAGATAGTAGATTATGCGCCAATTTATTCTAGGACTTGAAATATATTTGTAATTTAATTTTAGCTTTTTATGTCAAAAAATGATGTTATAATGTGTAATATGTAGAATTGGGTAGAACGGCATAGTAATAATTTTGGATATGTGTAAAAAAGAATACTTGAAAATGGTAAAGGTGATTACAAATGATTGTAATGGAAAATGTATATAAAAAGTATCCGAACGGAGTAGTCGCCGTTAATGGGATAGATGTTGAAATAGAACAAGGTGAATTTGTATATGTCGTTGGGCAAAGTGGTGCTGGTAAATCGACATTTATTAAAATGATGTATCGTGAAGAAAAACCAACGAAGGGAAAAATCTTCGTCAACGGAATTGATATAACGAAATTGAAAAATAGTAAAGTCCCGATTTTTCGTAGAAGTATAGGTGTTGTCTTTCAGGATTTTAAATTGTTACCGAAACTTACTGTTTATGAGAATGTAGCTTTTGCACTAGAAGTTATTGAAGAATCACCTAGAGTGATTAAGAAACGTGTAATGAGTGTGTTAGAACTTGTAAATTTAAAACATAAAGCTCGTATGTTTCCTACAGAATTATCTGGTGGTGAGCAACAACGTGTGTCAATTGCACGGGCCATTGTGAATTCACCAAGTCTTGTAATAGCTGACGAACCGACAGGTAACCTTGATCCGGAAAATTCTTGGGAAATTATGCGTGTGTTTGAAGAAATAAATGCCCGAGGGACAACGATTATCATGGCTACACATAATAAACAAATTGTTAATGAAATTAAACACCGGGTTATCGCCATAGATGCAGGTACGATTGTCCGAGATGAACAACGAGGTGAATACGGCTATGAAAATTAAAACTATCGGACGACATGCGAGAGAAAGTTTTAAAAGTATTTTTCGGAACGGCTGGATGACAGCTGCATCTATTGGTGCGGTAACGGTGACATTGTTATTGGTTGGTGTGTTTTTCGCCATTATTATGAATTTAAACTCTGTCGCTACTTCAATTGAAAAAGATGTTTCAATTAAGGTATTGGTTGAAACGACTGCTGATGAAAATCAGAAAAAAGCATTGGAACAACAAATCAATGAGCTAAAAGGTGTAGAATCGGTTAGCTACTCTTCGAAAGAAAATGAGCTAAATGAATTGATTGAAAGTTTTGGTGAAGATGGAGAAGTTTTAAAACTTTATGAACAGGATAACCCATTAAATGATGCGTTTATCGTTAAAGCAAGAAATCCAGAATCTACTGGCGATGTTGCAAAAGCAATTCAAAAACTTGAATTTGTATATGATGTGAATTATGGACAAGCGCAAACAGAAAAATTGTTTCAAATTATTAGTATTGCAAGAAATGTAGGGCTTGTATTGATTATTGGGTTATTGTTTACAGCGATCTTCTTAATCTCCAATACAATTAAACTTACAATTAACGCTCGAAGACAAGAAATTGAAATTATGAGATTAGTAGGAGCAACGAACGGATTTATCCGTTGGCCATTCTTCCTTGAAGGTCTTTGGCTAGGAGCATTTGGTTCGATTATTCCTATTAGTATCATTGCCATCATTTACAAGAACGTTCAAAGCTATCTCGAGCCACATCTTGGAAGCACGTTTATCCAATTATTAGACTTTTCACCTTTCGTTTATCAATTAAGTGGCCTATTACTATTAATGGGTTGTGTTATCGGTGTGGCAGGAAGTTTAATGTCCATTCGAAAGTTCTTAAAAGTTTAAAAGGTGATAATCGAAAGTGCTTAATCAATCCAATTAAGATTTAGTTATTGGGGACATCTTTCTGGTGTCCCTTGACTTCATCTTTAAATATACATAATCAATCTACGAATCTATTACTAATAAGGGAAGAGGAGGCAAATCATTGAAACGCAAATATTTTTCCCTTATCGGGACTTTTGTTTTGTTACTTAGCACGTTACTAAGTAGTTCAGTTTACGCGGAATCAATTAGTGAATTAGAAAAACAAAAGCAAGAGGCGCAACAAAAAAAGTCACAAATTAATAATGAAAAAGAACAAGTAAAACAAAAAATTAATAAATTAGAAAATCAACAGGAAGCGTTAAAAGCTGAAATTAAACAAATGGATGTAGAGATCAATGAAACGGCACAAAAAATTAGAGAAACAGATCAGCAAATTCAAGAAAAAAATGCCGAGATTGGTCAACTACAAAATGATATTAAAGAAACCGAAGAACGAATTGCAAAACGTGATGAGCTACTAAAAGATCGAATTCGTGCTATCCAACATAGTGGTGGTAATGTCTCATATCTTGATGTTTTGTTAGGTTCACAAAGCTTTACTGATTTGATCGGTCGAGTTACTGCTGTATCAACGATAATGGATGCTGATAAAAATATAATCGAAGAACATAAAGCTGACCATCGTCTTTTAGCTGAAAACAAAAAAAGGGTAGAAACTGAGCGGGAAAATGTTTTACAATTAAAAAAACAATTAGAAGATGCTAAAGCTGAATTAGAAAAGAAAAAAGATGAAAAAGACAAACTTTATGCCCAATTAGAAGAAGAAGTTCATGAACACGAAGAATTAGTGATGAGCCTAGAAGAAGAACAACAATTATATGCTTCTCAAGAAGCAACATTACAAAAAGCGATCGAAGAAGCAAAAAGGAAAGAAGAAGAGAGAAGGAAAGCAGAAGAGAAAAGGAAAGCAGAAGAAGCAAAACGAAAAGCAGAAGAGGCTCGTAAAGCAAGGGAAGCAGCCAAAGCTTCACAAAAATCATCAAGCACATCGAATACTTCAAATACATCAAAACCAACTTATAAAGCCCCTGCTTCAAATGGTAACTTTGTTCGACCAACGTCTGGGCCTGTAACGTCCGAATTTGGATATCGTGTTCATCCAATCCACGGCACGAAAAAATTACATGCCGGAATCGATATTGGTGGGGCAACAGGTGATGCTGTTTATTCTGTTGCTGATGGTGTGGTGCATCGCTCGTACTTCTCAAGTTCATATGGTAATGTAGTATATATAATTCACTATATTGATGGTAAACAATATGAAACAGTATATGCGCACTTAAGTTCAAGAGCAGTTAGCGAAGGACAAGTTGTATCAAAAGGTCAATATATTGGTGGAAAAGGGACAACAGGTGCTTCAACAGGTGTCCATCTCCATTTTGAAATGCATGAGGGATTATGGAATGGTTCGAAATCAAATGCTGTTGATCCGCGAAAATATATCTCGTTTTAATCATGAAGGGGACTATTGATTAGCTTTTATGCTAATGCGTAGTCCTCTTTTTTAATTGAAATTATGATTCCCTTTTTCGTGAGAAACAATACAATATTGGTAAGTAAAGCTGTTTTTGGCAGCCTGTACCTAGATAAACTTGGGTCTGATGAATATACACTGTTTTCAAAGGTGTAGTGAACGCACTATTTTCAAAGGATTGTGGTAAAAACTGTTTTCATCGGCATAGTGAACGCACTATTTTCAAAGGATTGGCGCAAAAACTGTTTTCAAAGGCTTAGTGAACGCACTTTTTTTTAAGGATTGGGGTAA
>CADBNU010000007.1 GCA_902796085.1 Heyndrickxia coagulans | reverse complement strand
TTCATTGATAACCGATTATAATATTGTTCACGATACAGTAATAAAATAACATCCGCATCTTGTTCAATGCTTCCCGATTCACGAATATCGGACATCGTCGGCCGTTTATCTCCGCGTGTTTCCACACTTCGGTTCAGTTGAGCTAAACAAATAACCGGAATATCAAATTCCTTCGCCATCATTTTTAGACTTTTGGAAATCTCTGTTACTTGTAAATGGGAGTTTCCTCCGAATGAATCGGTTGTTCGAATTAACGTTAAATAGTCGATAAACACGATTGGTTTTTTGTCTGGGTATAGGTGCAACATTTTTCTAATTTTCGCCCGCATTTCTGGAATCGTTTGACCGCTTTTATCAAAGATTTGAATGTTCGTCTTGCCTAGTTTGCCTAATATATCTGCCCATTTTGCCTTTTGCTTTTCCGTTAACAACCGTTTAGGATTCCGTAATTTCGCCCGGTTAAATCCGCCTGTTGAGGCAATGAGCCGTTTGGTAATTAATTTTTCCGGCATTTCCAATGAAAAGATTAACGGTAGAAAGCCGGACCAGCCTGCTATTTTAGCAAAATGAAGCATTACATCCGTCTTGCCCATTGACGGACGAGCAGCGATAATGGTTACTTCACCCTTTTGGAAACCACCTGTTAACGCATCTAAATGACGAATCCCCGTTGAAACACTATGCATCGGTTCAGGATCGTTCCAAGGCGACTCATACAAATCAACAAGAGCTTCCGACAGCGATGTACAATCATCCAGTTTCACTTCACTAATTTCATTCAATTTTTCAATGACCGTTTGAATCTCCCAATCATTTATTGACGCAATTTGTAAAATATTTTGCTTCTCACGTTCCTTCCAATCTTCGATAATTACGTCTTCCAGTTCATCAAATTTTTCAATTTCCGCGCAAGACTCTAGTTCATTTAAATAGGATATTCCTCCAATCATTTTCAGTTCCGGAATGGTGGTTAATAGAATGAAATCAATGGGCTTTCCAGCTTGGTTCAGTTCAATCATCCGTTTCATAAGGATTTGGTGACGGGTTTCTTGTAGATATTCGGGTCGAATCACGGTGCTTTGAATTAAATAGCCTGCTTTTATTAAGCAACCAAGAAAACTTTTTTCAACATACATCATTCATCCTCTCCTAATGAAAAGTCCATTTCCGAAAATTGCGGGATATCTCTGCCTTGTTTTTCGAATTTCCGCCCGCTTTTTTTCGACCTTTTTTCTTCAAAATGTAACCGAGCAGCTTGAACATCCTTTACCGATTGATATCCTTTATCGGCCCATTGTTTCAAAATGGCCTCTACATATTTCCAATGTTTACAACCAAATTCCACAGCGAGTTTCATGGCTTCCACAACAAGTTCTGTCGACAAATCTTCACACCAAGCCATTATTTTTTCGGCTAAATATCCACCAACGGTCCCAAATCCGTTTTCTTCAAAAAACTGAAACGGATTGACTGCGCACGCGTATTCATCCTCATCTATCATCTTCTTTGAAGTAGTCTCTGTCGTAGTCTTTGGTATTGTTCGGTTACCGCTGTTTGATCGAGGTGTTTTTTGTGTATGTTCCGACTGAGTCTCCTGTCCTCTCGAGTTGTTTTTTTGTGATTGTCGAGTTTGTTCATCCGTATCCTCTTTTTGTGGACAAGTTTCATTGTTACATGATTCAATAAATAGTTGTTGTGTGTTTGTATCTTGACATAACTGTTCTACCGCTTCGTAATTAATTCGATACCATTTCGTTTTATCTAGTTTTAATCGATTAAAATTTCCGGTTAAGATTAAATTGCTTTTCTCTAATTCGCGGACAATCCGACGAATTTGGTTTATCGATAAAAATGGCATCTGTTTATGCCAATCTTGATATGTGTTATACACCCACTTATGTCCGTCATGAATATGGTGACTGTCTTGCAGCCAGTAATGCAGTTGTTGTAGAAAAATCGCCTCATAGACACCGACCTTTTCCGCCAATGTGATCGAAATGGGAATTGTATACTCATTGATTAATAAACGACTCATTTTCAACCCCTCCACCTGTTTTAAAATTCCTTTCATATGTGTTATGAAACATTCTCAGAAAAAAGGTTAATTTTTTTTAAAATAAGGGGAAATTTTTTAAGAACCATTGATGAAAGAGGACGGAATTTTTCCAAAGATGAGAGGCTGCTCAAAAAGCTGTCTTTGTGATCATTGACAGAAACTCGATGCACGCATCCAGTCGTACAGCCTTAAGTTACTTCAATCCAGTTTGTCTAAATCTCTTTTATTTGAAAAGTACTAAATTTTCATTATAATCAAACCATAATTCTTTTTCTTGAATGATCTTTAACCTAAAAAGGAGGGAAAGGCGCAATGGATATCACAAAATTACCGAGAATGAGGGTGGTAGAAATATGAGCCAACCAGCGTTGGAAAAAGGAACGGAAAGGAAAGATAGTGGATTTTTCCAAAGATTTTTAAACCTTGTCGAGAAATATGGAAATAAATTACCAGATATTATTACTCTCTTTTTTATATTGACGATCCTTATCTTAATTGCATCCGCAATAGCCGCTTTTTTTGAATGGTCGGCCATTAATCCTGCAAATGGTGAAGTGATCACTGCCGTCAATTTATTAAGCACTGAAGGATTAATCCAAATTTTAACCAATATGGTATCTGTCTTTATTGAATTTCCCCCTCTCGGTGTAGTATTGGTTGCAATGTTAGGGGTTGGTTTAGCGGAGTCTACCGGTTTACTGCTTGCGGTAATTAAATTCGCTGTTCTCAAATCACATCGGAGTCTGATTATCCCTATGATTATTTTTATTGGCGTTGTAGGGAACCTAGCGGGTGATGCAGTATTTATTGCTTTACCACCAATTGCAGCAGTCATCTTCATATCGATTGGCATGCACCCATTAGCAGGGATTGTCGCTTCATATGCGGCAGCTGCAGCAGGATTTGGTGCCAATATCATTATAAATATCACAGATGTATTAATAACCGGATTCACGCAAGTTGGGATTGACATGGTCGATTCATCTATACGAGTCAATCCATCGATTAACTTTTATTTTTCCTTTGTATCCACTTTTCTTATAGTTCCAATCGCTGCTTTTGTTACGAAAAGAATTATCCAACCAAGACTAGGGACTTATATAGGTTCATATAAGGGAGACGTTGAAGAATTAACAGAAATAGAGAAAAAGGGATTGAAATGGGCAGGCATCGTGACGGGGTTGTTTGTTGTATTGCTTTTATTCATGACCGTACCCGAAAATGGAATGCTAAGAGATCCAGAAACGGGATCACTCATTGATTCACCTTTAATGGACTCATTAATCCCATTAATCTTAATCCTTTTTATTGTACCATCGATCGTGTATGGTTTTATCGTAAAAAGTCTAAAGTCCGACAGAGATATCTCCAAACATTTGACGGATGCTATGTCTAGTATGGCCTATTTTATCCTCATTGCATTTGTGGCATCGCAAATGATTGCAATTTTTGATTGGAGTAATCTAGGTTCCATCATTTCCATTCGTGGGGCAGAATTTTTAAGTGATCTAGGTTTTACGGGACTACCTTTACTGCTCGCTTTTATTATTTTTTCAGCATTCGTAAACATATTGATTGCCAGTGCTTCAGCAAAATGGGCACTATTAGCTCCCGTATTTGTCCCAATGTTTATGTATATGCAGATCGATCCTGCCGTAACACAAGCGGCCTATCGCGTTGCCGATTCAATTACGAACGCAATTACGCCAATGCTTGCCTATTTTGGAATTTTATTAGTTACTGCTCAAAAATTTGATAAGAATGTAAAGTTAGGAACCTTAATTTCTCTGCTGCTACCTTACTCTATTTTTCTAGGTATTCCTTGGATCGTTTTATTTGCTGTTTGGTATTTACTCGGCTTGCCATTCGGACCATGAAAAAATCAAATTGTATAAAGAAATTTAGAAAAGGACTAAACTCCAGAAGAAAGCGATCGGTTTCCTTCTGGAGAATGTCCTTAAAGAAAACACGCCAAACTACTTCCTACACCTGTGTTTGGACATGTGTTCCAGCTTTTTAGCGTACGACTTTTTCATAGTCGAAATATAATCGAAGCGCCAATTTCTCAAAGGCAAAAGTGCAATCACAACGTTGTAATAATCGGACCATCTTTCGTAATAATGAGTGTATGTTCATATTGAGCCACCAAACTTTCTTCCGTTAGAAGTGTCCATCCATCGTCCTCACACAGATAAACTTCTTCTTCATATGTTGAAATAAATGGTTCAAAGGCAATAACCATTCCTTCTTTTAATTCTTCATCCTCCCAGTCCGAGTAAAAATTAAGAATATGTTCGGGTTCTTCATGAATTGTACGTCCAATGCCGTGCCCGGTTAGATTTTTTATAACGGTTAAGCCATGTTTTTGGGCAGTATCTTCCACCGCTTTTCCGAGTGCACTCGTTCTAGATCCAGGAAAGGCATGTTTCACTCCAGCCTCGAAAGCTTCTTTCGCAACATCACATATTTTTTGTAACATTGCTTCGCCCTTTCCAACGACAAAGGAAATGCCCGTATCGGCAAAATATCCATTTTTTGAACCAGAAACATCGATATTTACAATGTCACCTTCTTGAATTACTCGGTCCCCCGGTATTCCATGGGCTACTTCTTCATTTACACTAATACACGTATATCCAGGAAAGTCATATTCGCTTTTTGGTGCAGATTGTGCCCCTGCTTGTTCAAATAGTTTTTTTGCAATATCATCAAGTTCTTTAGTTGTTATACCAGGCTTTGTCGCTTGAACTAATTCATCTCTGATCGAACCACAAATTTTACCAATCTCTTTTAAACCCTTTATATCTTCTGTCGTTTTTACAATCATGTTCGTTCCTCACTTTTCTTATTTAATATCTGCGAAATCTTTCTTATTATAAAATAAATGTTCATAAAATCATACCATATATGACGAATACAACTTAATAAAGTCTATGACAAGTCATCTTTTTCGCTCGAGGTTGTATTAAAACGTTTTTCCTGTCATCTAAGGGGGTTATTGTATAAAATATGGATATGCACATATCATTTACCTATCGTTTCTTTTATCGATAGAATGGAGGTTAAATATGGAAAAAATATTTCATTTACGCACAACAAAACATGATGAGATGATTGAAATTACGGATGTACTTGAAGATTGGATTCAAGAAACAGGGGTAAAAGATGGG
>CADBNU010000006.1 GCA_902796085.1 Heyndrickxia coagulans | reverse complement strand
GTTTAAATAAATATTTTTTGAAAATTTCCAAAACAGTTTAATTAAAAATCAAAATATACTATCATATAAAGATAGATCGTTTATAAATGAAGGAGGGATTTTATGAAAGCCATTCAAATGTCTTCTTTTGGTGGAGCTGAAGTTTTAAAGTATGTGGATGTTGAAGAACCTGTACCTAATGAAAACGAAGTCCGGGTAAAATTGTACTATGCCGGTGTCAATCCAGCCGAAACGTATATCCGGCAAGGAGGATATGCCTTTTTCGAACCTGAGTTACCGTATATACCCGGTTTTGATGGTGCAGGTATAGTAGATGCCATCGGTCCTGGGGTAACGCGCTTAAAACCAGGGGATCGTGTATTTGTTGCATCAACCTTAGCTAGAAGAAAAACAGGTACATATGCGGAAAAAGTTGTTTGTGATGTAGATGCGGTCTATCTTTTACCAGAATCCATTAGCTTTGAACAAGGAGCTGCTTTGGGAATACCAGCAACTGCAGCCTATCGAGCTCTATTCCACCGCGCTCGGATAAAACCTGGTGAAACCGTATTGATTCACGGGGCATCTGGTGGTGTCGGTCTCTTGGCTGTCCAACTCGCAAAATATATTGGCGCGAACGTCATTGGAACTGCTGGTACAGAAGAAGGGATAGAATTAGTCAAACAGTCCGGTGCTGATATTGTGTTAAATCATAGTGTA
Source organism: Heyndrickxia coagulans (assembly GCA_902796085.1). GTDB lineage: Bacteria > Bacillota > Bacilli > Bacillales > Caldibacillaceae > Pallidibacillus > Pallidibacillus thermolactis. Next base: position 1,700 of record CADBNU010000006.1, on the reverse strand, counting down.
GCAAATTATTTAGACACCCTTCCTTCTCTGACCCATTTTAAAGGAATTGATGTCATTTTAGAGATGTTAGCGAATGTCAACTTAGAACAAGATTTTACATATCTTAACAAATTCGGGAGAATCGTTGTCGTTGGCAACCGTGGTTCCCTTGATTTTAACCCTCGACTCACCATGGCAAAAGAAGCAGATATCCTTGGTATGGCAGTTTGGAATGCTCCGGTACATGAATATAATGAAAGTTTAGTAGCAATTGAAGCTGCTTTAAAAAATGGTGGACTGAAGCCTATTGTTGGCAAAATCATCCCATTAAAGGAAGCCTCAAGGGCTCATATAGAAATTATTGAAAGTAAAGCAAAAGGCAAAATGGTATTAGAAATTACGAAATCATAACCATTACGAACAGAAGAAAACGAGCGCTTCTTTTGTAAAATGATCAATCATAACTGAACTAACAAATCCCCATCGATATAGATGGGGATGAATATCTCCTCTTATTTCACCAAATAAGGCTGGTATTTTTTTGACACTAATTTTTATTCATTTGCCGAAACGATGGGTCCCTTTACTTCATACACTAACCAACTAGAACCATTTATTTGATTTGATACATCAACAATTTTTGCATGAACGCGATCATGCTCTTCTCCAGTTAGCATGGTTGGACGAAAATCGTTTCGATGCGTTGTTGAGGAAATGGAGAACGGCACGATATCAATCTCTTTTTTATTGGATAATTTTCCATTTTCAAAATAAAATTTTTGTTGAAATACAAATGTATCTTTATCACTTGGATTTTTATTACCACCGAACATGAAATTCCCTAAACTATAAACAATAAATTTATCATTATATTCCTCAATGCCTTGAACAACATGCGGATGATGGCCTAAAACTAAATCGGCACCGCTATCAATCGTAAATCGGGCCAATGTTTGTTGTGCTTTAGTAGGAACATATTGACGTTCTATCCCCCAATGGAAGTGTACAATTGTTAACTGAACACCTTGATTTCGTAAACTTTGAATATCCTTCTCTATTTGATTACGAATCTCTTGGGTATCTGACCATCCTTCATATCCTAATGCACCAACTTTAATACCATTGATCGTATCTATATATTTACGATCATACCCAAAGTAACCAATATTTTCCTTTTCCAAATTGGCCATCGTATCTTGATAGCCTTGTTCTAAATAGTCATAAATATGATTATTCGCAAGGTTAACCGCTTCAATTCCTGCCATTGTTAAAATTTTGGCATATTCAGGATTACCTTTAAATCGGAATTTCTTTTGTGCCTTTTGTGTTGATGTCGTTAATGTCGTTTCTAAGTTGACCGTTGAAAAATCATCATTTTTAAAAATATCATTTAAACCACCAACAAAATGTTCTAATCCTTTTGTATCTGCTTCATGTACAAACGAACCAGTGTAACCATAATCTTCATCATAGCCAAGGGTAAAATCTCCAGCTGCACTTACGGTAATTGTTTCAATTTTTCGTTCAGGTACTTCTTTTTTCACAACAGCTAAAACAGACTTGTTAACATGCATTTCGACATTTCCAATGGGCTTCGTTTCTTTAATAGATTGCCATAAAAGAATTCCGCCACCGCCCACAACAAACAATACCGTTAATAGAGATAGGGTTATATAAACTTTTTGCCTTTTCTTTTTTGCTTGTTGTTGTTTCTTTCTGCG
>CADBNU010000005.1 GCA_902796085.1 Heyndrickxia coagulans | reverse complement strand
TTCGGATGTCATTGATGAACTGAAAGAATTATTGGAGCCGGGTGATATTATCATTGATGGCGGAAATTCTAATTATAAAGAATCAATAGCACGAGCAGAAGATTTAAAGGAAAAAGGTATTGTATTATTGGATGTCGGTACAAGCGGAGGCATGTCAGGAGCACGTAATGGGGCGTGTATGATGATTGGAGGAGAAAAGAAGGTCTTCGATTATCTTGAACCGATATTCGCTGATTTATGTGTAAAAGACGGGTACATATATACAGGGAAAAGCGGCAGTGGACATTTTTTAAAGATGGTACATAATGGGATTGAATATGGAATGATGCAATCTATTGCAGAAGGTTTTGATATTTTAAATAAATCGGAGTTTGATTATGATTTCGAGAAAGTAGCACGCAATTGGAATAATGGATCTGTTATTCGTTCTTGGCTAATGGAATTAACTGAACAAGCATTTGCAAAAGATGCGAAGTTGGATGATATGAAAGGAATTATGCACTCATCAGGTGAAGGAAAATGGACCGTTGAGACGGCATTAGATCTTGAGGTCCCTGCACCTGTCATAACACTTTCTTTACTTATGCGATACCGCTCATTGGAACAAGATACGTTTGCAGGCAAAGTGGTCGCTGCATTACGTAATCAATTTGGTGGTCATGATGTTATAAAGTAAACAGAAACACGATTCACTTTATATGAAGGTATAAAGGTTAAAACGCTTGAATTCTTATGAATTCAAGCGTTTTTTTATGTAACAATTTATTTCGTCCATTTTTGTTGAAACTTTGTAATCTCCCCAAATTCATCTTGCAAGTTTCTTGTAACACGAATGAAGATCGGCACTAATTCCTCATATATCTCAACATTTTCAGGGATTGGAATATGAACGTTTGTGGTACCAACCCATTCAGAAATAACAGAGAAATCATCAATTTTACCAAGAGCTTTCATCCCTAAAATTACTGCACCGAGGCATGAACTTTCGAAACTTTCCGGTATATTGACTTCTTGATTAAAAATATCTGCAAGCATTTGTTTCCATAAATCAGAACGAGCAAAACCACCAGTGGCTTGAATTTTCTTTGGTATACCTATTATTTCTTGAAGGGCAAGCATAACTGTATACAGATTTAAAATAACCCCTTCCATTACCGAACGAATAAGATGTTCTTTTTTATGATGGAGAGCTAATCCGAAGAAAACACCTTTCGCATCTGCATTCCAAAGGGGAGCACGTTCTCCAGTTAAATATGGTAAAAATAACAATCCGTCCGATCCAGGTGTAACTTTCGATGCTAATTCTGTTAAGATTTCATACGGATCTTTACCAAGCCGTTTCGCTGTTTCTACTTCAGCTGTAGCTAGTTCATCACGTATCCAACGGAATGTTCCTCCACCGTTATTAACAGGGCCGCCGATTACCCAATAATCTTCAGTTAGTGCGTAGCAAAAGACTCTTCCTTTCGGGTCAGTCACCGGTTTATTCGTAACAGCCCGTATCGCTCCACTTGTTCCGATTGTGATCGCGACTACACCAGGATCGATGGCATTGACTCCTAAATTCGATAAAACCCCGTCACTTGCTCCAATTACAAATGGTGTATCGGCAGGTAAACCAAGTACTTCGGCATAAGATTGATAAATCCCTTTTATAGTAAAGGTAGTGGAGACTGGCTTTGGAAGTTTTTCTTCCCCGATCCCTGCAACTTCTAATGCACCTTTATCCCATTTCAAGTCCTTTAAGTTAAACATTCCAGTGGCAGATGCAATGGAATAGTCGACAATATATTCCCCAAATAATTTATAAAAAACGTATTCTTTTATACCGATAAATTTCTCTGTTTTATTAAAAATTTCCGGATGATCATTTCTTAACCAACAAATTTTAGCAAGTGGTGCCATTGGATGAATGGGTGTTCCAGTCCGTCGATAGATGTTGAGGCCGTTTTGTTCATTTTTAATTTTTTCCGCCCATTTTGCTGCCCGCGTATCCGCCCAAGTAATACAACGAGTGAGTGGTTTTCCTTTATGATCGATGGCAATCAAGCTATGCATTGCTGAACTAAAAGAAACAAATTCAACTTTAGATGGGTCAATCTCTTTCATTACCTCTTTTATTGTCGTAAGAACTGCATGAAATATTTCATCTGGATCCTGTTCAGCAATAGATGAAGAAGGACTATATAATGGATAACCTTTATAATTCATCTCAATCACGTTCATCGTTTCATCATATAAAACTGCCTTAGTACTTGTCGTACCGATATCAACGCCAATATAATAACGTTTACTAGCCATGTTGTATGTACACTCCTTTTTTGTCAAAAACAGATTCACAAGGATAACTATTAAAAAAAATTTCATTATATAATATCGAATGAGAAAAAATATTCCTCGTAATTATTTTACATTTCATTATTACATTTTACAATGTAAACGGTTACCCTTTTTAAAAAATACAATGATTATTAACCCTATTTTGAAATCGAAGCTATAATATAAATTTAAAAAAACAATAATTGTTTAAAAACGCATAACTGGAAAACATTATATGTTATTCTTAAACTAGAAATTGAATCTGGAGGGGAGAAACATGAAAAAAAAATATCCATTACTACTTATTCTATTCATTGTTTTTCTACTAACTGCATGTGCATCTAAACAACAAGAACATTCTTCCGGTGAACATTCATCTCAAGTTGAAGATGAAAGTGGTACTGAGGAAAAAACTCCAACAGAAAAAGAAAAGGATGACGGTGACCTTTATGATATTGAATTAAATCATGAAACAAATGCGCTAGAGTTAAAAAAAGAAGGTACCAAAACGATTGTTTTGGCTGATAATCAACCTTCTGAACCTATAAACTCACCGAATGGCGAATATGCTGTCTATCTTGCTCCTTTTGAATGGGAAGAAATAAGTGATCTTTTTTTAGTAAATTTGAAAGACGGTAGCCAAAAGAAATTAGTGGAGGGAAATTCCGAAAGTAAACCGAAAAAAGTGATTTGGGAAGATGATAAACATGTACTTGTTATTATCGGTTACCCTTATGGAACAGTCAGTGTTGGAGGAAACATTTATCGTGTCGATATTGAAACGGGTGAAAAGGAAGCATTAACGAATTATAAAGACGATATTCAAATTACTGATTTTCAAATAGAAGATGGCACGCTTCATTACAGCGGTATCCAGTATATTGATGAAGGAATGAATGAATATAAAGATTACACCAATCAAATTTCTTTAGAGGAATAAAATAAATGACATCATGTAAAAACAGAGTCACCCCAGTCCTTGTTATTGGAACTGGGGTGTAATTTGATTAACTCATTTCTTCAATCATTTTATCTACTAATCTAGGTCTATTTCATTTGTAAATGGTATCTCCCATTTTAGGCGATCCTATTTGGAAGTTTCACTCAAAATAAGATGGATAAGAATATTAGCTATTCTATTAAATAAATAATTATGTTCACACTTGGAAAGGAGAAATCTTATATGAAGTTTTTCCACACGGCCGATTGGCATTTAGGGAAACTCGTTCAAGGAGTATACATGACAGAAGATCAACGTTATGTCCTTGATCAATTTATTAAAGCTATCGAAGAGGAAAAGCCGGATGCCGTCATAATTGCGGGGGATTTGTATGATCGGGCTGTCCCGCCTACAGAAGCCGTTGATTTATTAGATGAAGTGTTACAAACAATTACCTTAAATCTAAAAACACCCGTCCTTGCTATTGCAGGAAATCATGATAGCCCGACACGATTAGATTTTGGCAGTAAAATGATGAAAGCAAATGGTCTTCATATCGTTGGTGAATTTTCAAAGGATTTAGAACCAGTTATTTTACAAGATCAATTTGGTGAAGTTCATTTTCATTTAGTTCCATATACCGACCCGAGTGTTGTTCGAAACGAATATGGAGATGAGGAAATTCGTAACCATAATAAGGCAATGGAAAAAATTATTGAAACGATAACAAGTAAAATGGACCCGAATGCCCGTCATGTTTTTGTTGGACATGCCTTTGTTACCCCGTATGGTGAAGAACAGGAAAATACTAGTGAATCGGAACGTCCGCTTGCCATTGGTGGCTCAGAATATGTGGATGCAAGACATTTTATGAAATTTCACTACACAGCACTTGGTCACTTGCATCTAGCCCACTATGTATTAGATCAAAAAATTCGATATGCAGGTTCACCACTAAAATACTCGATTTCAGAGGAAAAGCATAAAAAAGGGTATTTGATTGTTGAACTAGACGAAGAGGGAAATGTGCAGATTGAGAAAAAGGTTCTTCAACCTTTACGAGATATGCGGACGGTAGAAACAACAATTGATGATTTGTTCAAACATCCGGTTAATGAAGACTATGTTTTTGTTCGGCTTTTAGATGAAACTCCTGTCCTTTCGCCAATGGAAAAGGTTCGTTCGGTATATCCAAATGCCATGCATGTAGAAAGAAAAATTATTTTATCCAATCATCAGCAAAGGAAATTTGAAGGAGAACGTATCGCTCGTCATCAAATGGATGACCTTTCTTTATTCCGTGCATTTTATCGAGAAATCAAACAAACGGAAGTGTCGGAAGAGACGGAAGAAATTTTTAAAGAAATATTACAAGAAATTGAACTAGAAAATCGTGAAGAACTGAAAAAAGCTTCAAATGAAGTAGCGGCTACAAAGTAACGGAAAAGGAAGGAGCGCTATTATGAGACCGATTAAACTAACGATGACAGCTTTTGGGCCTTATCGAGATAAAGAAGTCATTGATTTTACCGAATTAAAAGAAAATCGATTGTTTGTTATTTCTGGTAATACAGGTGCTGGAAAAACGACCATTTTTGATGCGATTTGTTTTGCACTTTACGGTTCAGCTAGTGGTGAGGATAGGAGTGGAGATATTAGAGGTCTGCGGAGCGATTTTGCTGAAGATAATGTATACACATCCGTCGAATTGGAATTCGAGCTTCGAGGGCATTATTATCGAATCAAAAGACAGCTTGGGCATAAGAAGAAGGGGAATAAAACAGAAACTGGGCATGCGCAAGAGTTTTATGAAAAGATAGGGAACAAAGAAGTTCCATGTGTTGATAGACAAATCGTAACTGAGATTAATAAAAAGGTAGAACAGTTAATTGGTTTAACCCGTGAACAATTTATACAAATTGTTATGCTTCCACAAGGAGAGTTTCGTAAATTATTAACTTCGGAGACAGAGAATAAGGAGGAAATCCTTCGGAAAATTTTTAAGACCGAAAAGTATACATTCATTAGTAAACGATTAAAAGAAAAAAAAGATTTGGCCGAAAAAGAGTATCATGCAAAAAAACAAGATCGTGACCGTTATATTTCAGATATCCAAGCATTATTACCGTTTCGAGAAGAGTCATCATTATTTAATACACTTACAAAAGAAAATTTCAATACGTATCAAGTATTAGAAGGTCTAGTTGATGAAGCGGTTCATTATGAAAAGCTGATCAATGATCAGCAAGAAAAAGAAACTTTAGCAGAGAAAGTCTATAATCAGAAACTGGAAGAATTTCATAAAGCTGAAACATTGAATGCGGAGTTTGCGAAACTGGAGAAAAAAGAAGAATCACTAACAGATGAACGGAAGAAAGAACAAACATATAAGGAAAAAGAAATCCAGCTTCAAAATGCAGAAACGGCAGGTAAAATTGAAAGCTACGAAAACCTAGTCAATGAATGGCGTAAAGATGAGAATGTAAAGCTAAATCGGTTGGAAGTTACGGAAAAGGCATACCATAAAGCTGTTTCGAACTTAAAAATAGCAGAAGAAGTTTTTAAAGTGCAAGAAAATCAAAAAAAGGAACGAGAAGAACTCGGTAAACAACTGAATCGATATCAAGAATTATTACCTGCCGTTCAACAAATGGATACAAAAAAGAAAGCCCTTGTTGATCAACAAACGTTGGTGTATCAATTGGCAAAAACGAAAGAGAAAATTGTTCAGCAAATTGAACAAGCAAAGGGAACAAAACAAAAATTAAATGAACAAATCAAAGCGTTAGAGCAAAAAGTAGAACAATTGCCTAAAAAACAACAAACATATCATGAACTGCGGAACCAAGTAGCGATTTTACATCGTTATTTTAAAATTCAACAACAGATCGAACAGCTCAAACATGATGTAAATGAAAAAAAACAACAATATCTTATTTTAAAACAACGCTATCAATCACTCGAGGCAGCATGGATTAACGGTCAAGCATACATACTTGCCGCTCATTTACACGATGGTGAAGCTTGTCCTGTTTGTGGAAGTAAAGAACATCCGAAAAAAGCGAAAGGCCAAGGAAATGTGCCGACGAAGGAAAAGTTGGATATGGCCAAAGAGCAATTTAACCAAGTCGAAAATATTTATCGAGAAATAGAGGCAAGCTATAGATCATACCAATTGCAACTTGTGGAACAAGAAAATGAAGTGCGTGAAATTGGCTTTGATGTTGCTTATGTAAAAGAAGCATATGACAAAATTGTATTGGAAGGTAAACAAGTAAAGTCGGAAATCGATTCTTTAAATGAAGAAAAAGATAAACTTTCACAGTTGAAACAGCAACATGAGGAACTGGAACAAGAGCTATCTCGCTTAGAAGCTGAATATGAAACCGTTACGACAGAATATCAGAAAAAAAATACGACTTATGAAAAAAATAAAGCGATCTATCAGGAACAATTAAAACAAATTCCTGAGGAGTTGCGACAACTTTCAGTTTTAGAAGAGAAAATAGATCGTACTGAAAAACAATTAAAGGCAATGGAAGAAGCTTGGGAACAAGCTCAACAACAGTTGCAAGCCGCTAAAGAGGAAGCTGCCAAAACAAACGCAAACTTAGAAAATGCTAAACTACAATTAAATGAAAGCCGTGAGAAGAAAGAGAAAGCAGAACAACAGTTTATCCGAATAATGAATCAAGCAGGATTCCAGGAGGAAGAAGATTATCGTAAAGCAAAGATGACAGATGCTGCCCAAAAACAATTAAAAGAGGAAATCGATCAGTATTATCAAAATATCGCTACATTAGAGCAACAAGTAAAAGAACTACAACTCGTATTAGAAGGTAAGCAAAAAGTAGATATAAATGAAATGAGAACAAAACTTGAACAACTGAAGTCCGAATACGAACAATTAAAAGAAAATGTAAGACAATCACAACAATATTTAAAACATATCCATGATTTAAAAGAAAAAATTAGTGAATCCGATAAGCAAGTAGCTCTTTTAGAAAAAAAGAAAAATATGATCGCCGATCTATATGATGTGATTCGCGGTCAAAATGATCAGAAAATCTCTTTTGAACGATATTTACAAATTGAATTTCTTGAAACAATATTAAAGTCGGCCAATGCAAGATTAAGTCGTTTGTCCAATGGTCAATACGTGTTAAAACGTAGTGAACGACAAGAAGCACGAGGTAAACAAAGTGGTCTAAGTCTTGATGTATATGATGCATACACTGGTCAAACTCGTGATGTGAAAACATTATCCGGCGGTGAAAAATTCAATGCATCTCTATCTTTGGCCTTAGGAATGTCTGATGTGATCCAAAGCTATCAAGGCGGGGTACAAATTGATACGATGTTTATTGATGAAGGATTTGGTTCGTTAGATGAGGAATCTTTAACGAAGGCTGTTGATACTTTAATTGATTTACAAAAAACCGGTCGAATGATTGGTATCATTTCTCACGTTCAAGAGCTAAAAAATGCAATCCCGGCTATTTTAGAAGTTTATAAGATGAAAGAAGGGATTAGTAAAACGAAGTTCATAATAAAATAAACCATAAGTAACAGGACCACAGAGATTATTTTGAAATCTACGTGGTCTTGTTTGATTTCATAGAGTTTGTTTCTTAAGATTCAGATCTAATCGAATATAGTGAAAACAATGTTCTATAACTCAGTATTCAGCGTTGATTTTGAAAAAGTTTTCATATATAATACAAGAAAAATAATTCTATTCTATGTTTTTAGAATATACATAATTATTTTATTTAAGTTTACTGAAAATATCTACTAGATAATCAGTTTACCTTTTATTTTTGTAAAATTTAAATCTTTTTCAATATAATTTATCCTTTGAATTAAAAGGATATTATTTTTTCAAATTATGTCTAAAAAAGTACTGAAACACAGAGGGAGGGAATTAATTGGAATATAATTGTTATCCGTTGGGAGAAAATGCGGTTCTTATTGAATTAGGTAAGGAAATAAACATAGAAACACACCAAAAAATCAAAGGGATTGCCAAGTTTTTAAATGATAATCCTCCCGAATGGATGATTGAATATATTCCAGCTTTTACAACGCTTACCATTTATTATGAACCTTATTATATTTATTCAACATTCGGTACTGAGAATATATACGAATATGTTTGTAAAGAAATCAAGAAATTATTACTAAAAATACCGATTGGTGATGAAAATGAGCCTCGAAATATTGAAATCCCCGTTTGTTACGGTGGAGATTTTGGTCCCGACTTAGAAGTCGTTGCTGAATATAATCAACTAACACCAGAAGAAGTAATTCAAATCCATTCATCTGGTGAATACATCGTTTATATGCTTGGATTTGCACCAGGCTTTCCATTTATTGGAGGTATGTCTGAAAAGATTGCAACTCCAAGAAGAAAAACCCCACGTTTAAAGATCCCTGAAAGAAGCGTTGGAATTGCTGGGATGCAGACTGGCATTTACCCAATTGAGACCCCAGGTGGTTGGCAATTAATTGGCCGTACACCTATCCGACTGTTTACCCCTGAAAATAATCCACCAACTTTACTGATGGCTGGTGACAAAATAAAATTTACACCGATTAGTTATGAAGAATACGTCAAGATGGAGAATGAATTACTATGATAACAGTAAAAAGAGCTGGACTATTGACAATAATACAAGATTTAGGGAGATGTGGGTTTCAAAAGTACGGTGTCATTGTTAGTGGGGCAATGGACCAGACGGCCCATCGCATTGCGAATATTCTCGTTGGCAATGATGAAAATGAGCCGACTGTTGAAATGACTTTAGTTGGTCCAACATTTCAATTTCAAGAAGATGCACTTATTGCAATTTGTGGAGGGGATTTATCGGCAACAATTAATGGAATTCCTGTTCATTTATGGCGACCAATTTATGTTAAGAAAAATAGTGAATTAAAATTTAGTGCATGTCGAAATGGCTGTCGCGCATATTTAGCAGTTGCAGGAGGTTTTAAGATTGATAAGGTTTTAAATAGTAAATCCACTTATTTAAGGGCAGGTATTGGTGGGCTCAATGGCTCAGCTTTGCAAACGGGTGATCAATTGTCCGTTGGACACTATAGTATTTTAGCCAAAAAAATCAGTTCCTCACTTAGTAAACAGGTAAAAAATGGCTATTTTGAATCGAAATGGGGAGTTAATCCTAAACGCTTAACCGCAACTCAACATAAGAATATAAAGGAAATTCGTGTAATTCGAGGGCGACAATATGATTGGTTTACTGAGGAAAGTCAAAAACATTTCTTTCGTTCCCCATATACAATTACAAACCAATCGGACAGGATGGGATATCGATTACAAGGGGCTAAATTAACTTTAGCAACTGAGCAAGAGATGATTTCAGAAGCTGTTAATTTTGGAACGATTCAAGTTCCTCCCGATGGAAATCCTATTATCCTTCTTGCTGATCGTCAAACGACCGGTGGTTACCCTAAAATTGGACAAGTCATTCAAGTGGATTTACCTATTATTGCACAAGCAAAACCGGGAGAGAAACTTTGCTTTTCAGAAATATCCTTAACAGAAGCCCATTATCTGTATATGGAAAGAGAAAAGTATATAAATGAGATAAAAAATGGCATTCAATTAAAATTCAATTAGGAGGAATGAGATATGTATACAGTTGATATTAACTGTGATATGGGAGAAAGCTTTGGTTCTTATAAACTTGGACGAGATGAAGAGATTTTAGACTATGTAACAAGTGCCAATATCGCCTGTGGCTTTCATGCAGGTGATCCATCGACTATGAAGCGAACTGTTCAGATGGCACTCGAAAAAAATGTTGGTATCGGTGCCCATCCTGGTGTTCAAGATTTAGTTGGATTTGGTAGGAGAGAAATTAATCTATCTCCAGAGGAGGCTTATGATATTGTCGTATACCAAATTGGTGCGTTATATGCTTTTGTGAAATCTGAAGGCGGTAAAATTCAACACGTCAAACCACACGGTGCCCTATTTAACATGGCTGCAAAAGATGCCCAGCTTGCTGAAGCCATTGCTGAAGCGGTTTATAAAGTGGATCCTGAGATGATTTTATTTGGATTAGCAGGTAGCGAACTAGTAAAAGCTGGTAAAAAAATTGGCTTGCGCACAGCAAATGAAGTGTTTTCTGATCGTACGTATCAACAAGACGGATCACTTACATCAAGAAGGGAAAAAAATGCATTAATAACGGATCATACAATAGCAGTCCAACAAGTTATCCGAATGGTTAAAGAGGGAAAAGTTCAATCATTACAAGGTGTTGATGTTGCTATTCAAGCAGATACAATTTGTATACACGGTGATGGTATTAACGCCCTTGATTTTGCTAAATATATTACGAAAAGTCTAGAAGATGCTGATATTAAAGTTACAAAAATCAGTAACTTTTTAAACTAGAAGAATCATTGTTACATAAATCTCATTGATTAAAAAATCTATTATTCGTATGCTGGGTTGTCCATTACGTTTACTTTGGAAGTTGTTGGAAAAAAACGCATATTTCGAGCAGCCAACCCCCAATCAAACTCATTTTTATGAAATATTGGGCAGCCTTTTTTTAAAAAAATAGAATATTAGAGATAGGTGGATGTTATGGTAAAAAATACAGCTAAACGAAGTGTGTTACTGGGTGCCGCGTTTTTAATGGCTACATCATCTATTGGTCCAGGCTTTTTGACACAAACAACAACTTTTACCGAACAGCTATTGGCAAACTTTGGTTTTGCCATTTTTATTTCAATTATTATTGATATTGGTGTACAGATGAATGTTTGGCAAATTATTGCAGTTTCCGAAAAACGTGCTCAAGATATTGCAAATGATATTTTACCAGGACTTGGTTATTTTCTTGCATTGCTTATGGTTATGGGAGGATTAGCATTTAATATTGGAAACGTCGGTGGTGCTGGTCTTGGATTAAATGTTATTTTCGGCATTTCACCTGAAGTTGGAGCTATAATCAGTGCACTTATTGCGGTTGGGATTTTTGTTATTAAAGAAGCAGGTAAAATTATGGATCGTTTCGTTCTTATTGCGGGTTTCGTCATGATTGCCCTAACGCTTTACGTTATGTTTACTGCGAAACCACCTTATGGTGAAGCTGTAGTTAGGACTTTCGTTCCAGATGAAATTAGTTTCTTGGCAATTGTGACTCTCGTTGGTGGTACAGTAGGGGGGTATATTACTTTCGCCGGAGGTCACAGATTAATTGATGCAGGAATTAAAGGAAGAGAGCATATTTCTACAGTTAGAAAAAGTGCGGTGACAGGTATCAGTGTTACTGCAATCATGCGTTTTGTACTTTTTTTAGCTGCTTTAGCTGTTGTTGCACAAGGTCTAGCTCTTGATCCGTCAAACCCTGCTGCTTCAGTTTTCCAACTTGCAGCAGGTAATATGGGATATAAAATTTTCGGGGTTATTATGTGGGCTGCAGCAGTAACATCTATAGTAGGTTGTGCTTATACATCCGTTTCATTTATTCGGACATTCAGTCAAAAAATAAATCATAACTATAATTGGGTTATTGTCGCATTTATTCTTATTTCGACCATTGTATTTGTTTCTATTGGTCAACCAGCTAAAGTTCTTGTACTAGTGGGTTCATTAAATGGACTGATTTTGCCTATCTCCTTAGGTGTTATGCTTATTGCTGCACATCGTAAGAAAATTGTTGGTGACTATAAGCACCCACTATGGTTGACAATATTTGGAATTATAATTGTAATTGCAATGTCAATTATGGGATTAAACTCATTAATAAATGGAATTCCACAATTATTTAAGTAATATTTTTTAAAAGTAAAATTTTGAGGTTACTTGCATCATGAATGGAAAATCATTTCGTTCATTCGAAGGAAGGAGGAGAACCCTTGACTAATCCAGTATTATTAAGTCCAGAGCAAGCACGACAAATGATACGTGAACAAAGGTGGACGAAGCCAACGGCAGGAATGGCAAAAGGGTATATTCAGGCAAATTTAGCAGTTCTCCCTAAAGAATATGCCTTTGACTTTTTATTATTTTGTAATCGCAACCCCAAAGCGTGTCCAATTATTGATGTAGTTGAGCCTGGAGAGCATGCTCCAAAACAAGCTGCACCTAATGCAAATGTAAAAACAGACATCCCCAAATATCGAATATATAAACATGGGAAATTTGTTGAGGAACGGACTGACGTAATTGATTTATGGAATGAAAATATGGTTGGATTTTTAATTGGTTGTAGCTTTACCTTTGAACAGGCGTTAATGGACAATGGAATACCAATTCGACATCTTGAAGAAGGATGCAATGTACCGATGTATTTAACGAATATTCAATGTGAAAAAGCTGGAATTTTCGAAGGACCGATGGTTGTTAGTATGCGACCAATGACAGAAAGGGATGCAATCCGTGCTGTGCAAGTTACCAGTCGTTTTCCATCCGTTCACGGTTCACCTGTACATATAGGTAATCCAGAAACGATCGGTATTAAAGATATTCATCAACCTGATTTTGGAGATGCTGTTCCAATAAAAAAAGGTGAAGTCCCTGTTTTTTGGGCATGTGGAGTAACACCTCAAGCAATCGCGATGCATGTTAAACCAGAAATCATGATTACTCATTCACCTGGTCATATGTTTATCACGGATTTAAAAAATGAACAATTTTCGATTTTGTAATAATTAATACCAACAGTGCAGTGCTGGATAATGAAAAATTCAGCACTTTTTTTGATTTGTATAAAGGGGATTTAAATCAAAAAACTTTTCGAAAGTCATGAAAGGTTCTACTATATAAGTAGAAAAGTAATCTATAAATGTTTCATTTAATAAATATTCGAATAGAAAAGGAGAGAAAATTTGCCTTTGGAATTGGTACCGATTTCAAAAGAATGATTGCTATTTTTGTTGTTTTTTAATATAATAAATTTAAATCTACAATGATAATCATTATCAATGAATAATTGAGAATATTGGAACTACGGGGATATTGATATGAGACTTTGGATACTAATACTCACAGCAATTGTTCTATCGATAATCTCTCTATTTATCGGAGCAATTGATATTAAACCATCAGATTTACTAGACTTGAATTCTGATAAAACACAAGTTTTTTTAATTAGTCGTGTCCCTCGATTAATGGCGATTATTTTAGCTGGTGCAGGCTTGAGTATTGCAGGTTTGATTATGCAAAGTTTGAGTCGGAATAAATTTGTATCGCCAACGACAGCCGGAACTTTAGATGCGGCAAGGTTGGGGATAATGATTTCGATGTTATGTTTTACAAATGCTACTTTTATCCAGCAAGTTATTTTTAGTTTTGCCTTTGCTTTACTCGGAACAATTGTATTTATGCAAATTCTAGACAGAATTAAATTTAAAGATGCCATTTTCGTACCATTAATCGGAATTATGTACGGTAATATTTTAAGCTCCATTACTGTCTTTTTTGGTTATGAAGCAGATATCCTTCAAAATATTACTTCTTGGTTAATGGGAAGCTTCACGCTTATTATTGCAGGTCGTTATGAACTATTATATGTGGCGATACCAGCAATAATCATTGCTTATTTATATGCGAATAAATTTACAGTGGCTGGGATGGGTGAAGATTTTGCGAAAAATTTAGGCTTAAGTTATCGATTCGTACTAAATCTTGGCTTAATTATCGTAGCCGTGATAACAACGACTGTCGTGCTTACCGTTGGTGTGATTCCCTTTTTAGGTTTAATCGTACCGAATATTGTATCACTATATATGGGAGACAATTTACGTAAGACGATTCCACATACAATGGCACTTGGTGTTGTCTTTCTATTAACCTGTGACATTATTGGTCGTGTGGTTGTCCACCCATATGAGATACCGGTAAACGTAACCGTGGCAGTCATTGGCAGTGTGATCTTCTTAATTCTATTATTTAGGGGGAGAGCATATGCGAAAAAATAGTACGAAATTGATCATCCTAGCCATCGTTGCTATTATTTTTATTTTACTCTATGGATTTTATGATATTAAAGGTGGATTTGACTATGCTTTCCCTCGACGGATGATAAAGGTAGGTGCTATGGTCATTACTGGAATTGCCATCGCCTATTCAACGGTTGTGTTTCAAACGATTACGCAAAACCGTATTTTAACGCCATCTGTAATGGGAATTGACTCCATGTATGAAGTTGTCCAAACTTTAATTTTCTTCTTTGCTGGGGTAACATCAATATGGGTTGTTAATAAATACTTAAATTTTGCTATAGCGATACTCGCCATGATCTTATTTGCTTTATTACTTTATCGGTTTCTATTTCGAGCAGATAAATATCCAATTTTTCTCCTATTGTTAATAGGAATGATCTTAGGTACCTTATTAGGAAATTTAGTAACCTTTTTACAGGTCCTCATTGATCCCGTCGAGTACTTAAGTTTACAAAGCTTATTATTTGCTAACTTTAGCAAGGTAAATGGTGATTTACTATTAGTCGCTGCTGCAATTATTTTCATCGCCTTTATTTATGGATTCCTAATCATGCATAAATTAGATGTAATGAATTTAGGGCGCGAGAATGCCATAAACCTTGGCATAAATTATGATCGAATGATGATGACTGTTCTTATTTTATCATCAGTACTAATTGCCACTGCTACAGCTTTAGTTGGACCGATTACATTTTTAGGCTTAATTGTAGCGAATCTTGCATATCAATTTTTTGCAACATATAAGCATACAATATTAATTTTGGGAGCTAGTTTAATCAGTGTGATCGCATTAGTCGGTGGACAGTTTCTTCTTGAACATGTATTTGAGCTACGAACCACATTAAGTGTCATTATAAATTTTGTTGGGGGCATTTACTTTATTTACTTATTACTAAAAGAAAGTAGGGCTGCGAGATGATTGAGATAAAGGGTTTAACAAAACGATTTGGTAAAAAGACGGTTGTTGATAATGTGACGGTAAAAATAAAACCGCGGACCATCACGTCCTTTATTGGGCCAAATGGAGCTGGAAAATCAACACTTCTTTCGATGGTTAGTCGTCTTTTAGATGCCGATACAGGCGATGTTTTACTTGATCGGACGAGTGTGAAAAAATGGAAATCAGATCGTTTTGCAAAACGAGTATCAATTTTAAAGCAGTCTAACTATCTTAATGTTCGTTTAACCGTTCGTGAACTTGTCTCTTTTGGACGCTATCCATATTCAAAGGGAAGATTAAATGCTGAGGACGAAAGGTTTGTTAACCAAGCCCTTGAGTATATGAATTTAACAGATATGCAAGATCAATTTTTAGATGAATTATCTGGTGGTCAAAGACAGCGGGCCTTTATTGCCATGGTTATTGCTCAGGACACTGACTATATTTTACTAGATGAACCGTTAAATAATTTAGATATGAAACATTCCGTTCAAATTATGAAAATTTTACGCAAACTAGTGGATGAATTAGGGAAAACAGTTGTGATTGTATTGCATGACATAAACTTTGCCTCGGTCTATTCTGACCGTATTGTTGCTTTGAAAAATGGAAAACTTGTGAAAGATGGACCAACCCACGAAATTATTAATTCAAAAGCGTTACGAGAGATCTATGATATGGATATCCCAATTCATGAACAGAACGGTTGCCGCATTTGTGTGTATTTTAATTCCCATACTCACGCAAACTAATATTAGTTTCTAACTAAGCCTAGAGATAATAATTGATTGTGATTATTTTCTCTAGGCGTTTTTTAAAAATTTAAAATGTAACCGTTAACTTCTCTTTAAATTGCTAAAAATTGGATAAAAATATGTTGACGTTTGTAAATGATCATCTTATAATATTAATTGAAAATGATTCTCATTCTCATAAAAAACAACAAAGGAGCGAAATACCTATGAGAAAGTTCAAGTTTTCCATGATTCTGTTAGCCATGCTACTAGTATTAGCAGCATGCAGTTCCGAGGATCAATCCTCCGAAAATAATAATAACAGCTCAGATTCAACAGAAAGCAATGGTGCATTTCCGATGACCGTATCACCAACGATATCTGAGACCAATTCTAGTGATGGAGGCGAAACAACTCAATTTGATGACATTACATTAGAAAAAATGCCAGAACGTATTGTTGTTTTTGATTACGGATTTCTTGATACATTGGATGCACTAGGTGTTGAAGGCATAGTAGGTGTAGCAAAAGATTCTACATTACCTGATCACTTAGAGAAATACAATTCTGATGAATATGCAAGTGTTGGTACGTTAAAAGAACCATTATTAGAAGATATTGCAGCTTTAGAACCGGATGTCATTTTTATTTCAGGTCGTCAAGCCACTTTCTATGACCAATTGAAAGAAATTACACCTAACGTTTTATTTGTAGGTGCAACAGAGGATGATTACTGGAATACATTCCTAAAATCTGTAGATATTGCAGCACAAATTTTTGATAAACAAGAAGAAGCTGATAAGTATGTTGCAAAATTTGACGAAGCTTTAGAAGAAATTAATGAATTAGCTGGAAACTTTGATACTTCACTCGTTACAATGTACAACGAAGGTAAATTATCAGGTTTTGCTACCAATTCACGCTTTGGATATGTATATGATGTATATGGATTTACGCCAGTTACTGAAGACATTGAAGCGTCATCCCACGGTTCTAACTTTGGATTTGAAGCTATTTTAGAATTTGATCCCGAAGTATTGTTTGTTATTGATCGTACGGCTGCTGTTGGTGGCGATTCAAATATTGAGAAAGACTTGGAGAATGAAATTATTCAAAAAACAACAGCTTATAAGAACAATCGTATTGTTTACTTAGATGGTCCACTATGGTACTTAGCCGGTGGCGGATTACAATCTGAAATGAAGAAAATTGATGAGATTTTAGCTGAATTAAAATAATTGAATACCTTTACAAGTATTCTGTTGTCGATTTTACCCCCCGTTTACGCTTGGCTCGATAAGACCAAGCGTTTTTTTATAATGAAAAAGTTATGTAAAATAGTGAATGTAGATACAAAAAGATATATGACAAGGAGTAAACAAATGAGACAAATTTACAGTGATGTGATTCAATTTCGTGGAACTCATTATGATTTCGGATATTTACAAGGAACACTACTTAAAAATTCACTGACACTTAAAAATCGTGAACAACAGTGGAAAGTAAGAAAACCACGTTTTACCGTTCCTGAGGAGGAGGTAAAGCGTGCAATTACTCGTTTTGCACCAAAAATTTGGGAAGAGATTATAGGATTAAAGGATGCCTTACAATGGCCGATGGAACGAGTGTTACGTGAATTTGGTGGGTATCGCGTCAACTATTTTCAATCAGGATGTTCCATTGTAACAGGTGATGATTATATCGTACGAAACTATGATTACCATCCGAAAACGTATGATGGACGTTTTACCATTTTCCAACCAACGGATGGTGGATTGGCAATTATAGGTCCAAGTCAAAAAATTACCGGACGGATGGACGGTTTAAATGAAAAAGGCTTGGCGATGGGTTATAATTTTATGAATCGAAAAAATCCGGGAGACGGTTTTGTTTGTAATATGATTGGTCGATTGATTTTAGAAACATGTGCCGATGTTGAGGATGCCATATCTCTATTAAAAGAAATCCCGCATCGTCATTCCTTTACCTATATCGTTTCTGACCGCTCAGGAAGGACTTACATGATTGAAACATCTCCTAGAAACGTTGTCGTTCGACAGTCGATGGCTTGTACGAATCATTTTGAAATTATGAAAGAGGAAAATCGATTCAGTTTAGAAGATTCAAAGCGTCGTTTGGAAGTTATTCAAAAAGAACAACAAAATGCCGGTCGATTAGGAGCAATGGAAGCATTTCGTTTATTAAATGATACAGATAAAGGTGTTTTCTCTGATTTATATGGTTCGTGGGCAGGGACAATTCATACGTCAGCTTATTTTCCGAAAGCAATGAAAGCTTGGTTTGCATTAGGTGGTGACCAAGAACCTACGGAAATTGATTTTGGCAAGTGGCTAATTGGTGAGGATGTTGAGTTACAAAAAATTTATGGTGAGGTTGATACGGATATTCCGTTTGTCCATTTAGATGAAGGGGCGGATTGGAGCAAGAGAAAGTAATGGCCAGGCACGAAGAGTTTAAATTTAAATTCATTGTTGATCAACATCATGAATAGAGTTAAGACGGAAATAGGCTATAAATATTCAATAGTGCCGTTCTTTCAAAAAACAGTAGCGGTGTTATCGTTTTAAAGGATGAATTGATTTCCAATTATTTCTTCAGTCCCAAAATAAATTTTCTTTGCATAACTTAAAACAGGAATGATTTTAAGGAGATATGGAAAATGGGACTTTATTTCAATATAAAAAAGCATCCAACTGTCTTTCAAAGTCAACAAAGGATTCCAGAGAAACATCAAGAAGTTTATCGAGTTGACTTTCTAGAGAAACTTTTAACTGAACAAAAAAATATAAATAAAAATATTAATAAGTCGATTCATTCAATTAATCAGATGGTTGAACAATACGGCAACAAGCATTCCAAGCAATTACAAGATATTAATTCATCTGTACAAATTGTAAATAATAAACAAGTAGAACAAGCAAGTTTTGACAAGAATATAAAAGAAACATTAGATTTGCTTTTAAAAGAACAAAGTCAATCTCATGAAGAAGTAGTCACACGATTAAAGCATCTTTTCAATAACCATAATGAAACAGATGAAAATATTAAGAAACTGTTTGAAAAAATAGAGTCAGAACAAGAATATTTACGCAACGTAATCCAAGCATATTTTACAGAAATCATTGAACAACAAGCGACTCACCAAAAGCAATTAGAACAAGGTAACTTCAATCAAGAAGAAATACGGATAAATATGAAGGACCTTGCAGCTTTAGGAAATGTTTTTAAGGAGCAACTTCAATTAATTGAAAAGGCTCAACAAGAGTTGCTTGAGATGCTTCAATCTTTAGATAAAAATCAAAAGCATTTAACATCGAAAATGGAAGAACAAGGAGATTATCAATCAGGGATTTTAAACCGTTTAGAAACGCAAGAAGCATATACGGATAAAATTCTCCGCCAATTAGATCATTTACGTTCGGTTATTTTTGAGCGTGCAGGTGTCATTGTTGAAAAAATTGAAAAAGGATTTAAACAAACGACATCACATATTACTCGTTTTTTTAACACTTCAGAAAGACAATCACTTGATGAGTTTATACAGGACGTTGAAGTTAAGAAGGAAAAACAAGAAAAAATAAAGTCTTAACTCATATTGCACCTTAACTGTTAATGGTTAAGGTGTATATTTTTAAGCAGTTATATTCATATTCTTTTCATAAGCAAAATCGGTTACAATATAGTTAATTTCATAGAAAGGAGACTACAACATGAGCAAAAGGAAATTTAACGGATTTATTGGTACATATACGAAAGGAGACAGTAAAGGAATCTATTCCTTTGTCTTTGACAAAGAAAAAGAACAAATTACCGATATCGAACTCGTTGCTGAAGTGAAAAATCCTACTTATGTTACCATTAGTGAAGACAATCACTATTTATATGCCGTAGGGGCAGATGTTGACCAAGGTGGCCTTGTGGCATATGCCATAAATCAAGAAACGAAAAAGTTACAAGAGTTGAATCGCCAAATGACAGAGGGTTCCTCTCCTTGTTATGTTGGTGTTAATCGTACAAATTCAAAAGTTTTAGCTGCTTATTACCATCGTGGTTCAGTCGAATTATTTGAAACGAATCAAGATGGTTCTTTAAAACCACGTAAGTCTGTAGCACAATTTGCCGGAAATGGACCAAATAAAGATCGTCAAGAAAAACCGCACACCCATTATGCACAGTTTACACCGGATGAAAAGTATGTCGTTGCTGTCGATTTAGGAATTGACCAAATTATTACATTTGAGGTTTCGAGTGGTGAGTTGAAAGAAGTAAGTAAATTAACAGTTCGTCCTGGTTCTGGTCCAAGACATCTAGCTTTCCATCCAAATGGAAAAATTGCATATTGCATGACAGAATTAAGTAATGAAGTTATTGTATTACAATATAATCAAGAGGAAGGTACTTTTCAAGAGCTACAATATATTTCGACGATACCAGAAGATTTTACAGAAAATAGTCAAGGTGCTGCGATTCGAGTAACAAAAGATGGCCGTTTCGTTTATGTAAGTAATCGCGGTCACAATAGTATTGCAAGTTTTAAAGTGAATGAAGAGGACAGTACGTTGTCATTCATTGAGTACACTTCGTCAGGAGGAAATTGGCCACGGGATTTCCAATTCGACCCAACTGAAGAATATGTAATTGGTTCAAACCAAGAAAGTGGGAACTTAGTCCTTTATAAACGTGACACTGAATCTGGGCGTTTAACACTAATCGATAATACTATTAAAGTTCCTTCCCCAGTTTGTGTGGCTTTTTTGCACGAATAATAACATTTTTTTAAAAATGAGAATGAAACTGAGCAATATTGACTTATTATCTAAGATTCTTGTAAAATTTCGCATTATTGTTAATGGTTTTGTGCGAAATTTTAAGGAAACTGTTCGAAATTCGAAAAAAACGTGCGAAAATGAAAATTTATGTGCGAAAACCTATAAAACGCGTGCGCATTTTTATATTTTCGTGCGAAATTACGATTTTTTGTGCGAATCCCATATGAAATGAGAGAAAGCCAAAAATTGGACTTCCCGTTAAAGGAAGTCCAATTTTTGATTATTTAATATCTGTCATGAATTTTTCAATTCTAGGTGAAATAACGAATAGTAGAATTGCTAAAATAATTGCGACAGCTCCGATTGTACCAAAGTA
>CADBNU010000004.1 GCA_902796085.1 Heyndrickxia coagulans | reverse complement strand
CTTTTCTACTACGGGGTGTGTCGCAAACATATCGATCTCCCTTTCTATTTTTCTTCTCATATTTGTTATGAGTGAAAAAATAAAAAAGGGTTAATATTTTTTGTGGATTTTTATTATTTTTGACATTTGTCACCACAACATGATGTTCAGTTTCCAGAATCACCACCCCCAATTACAATTTGCTACAAATAATGAAATATAAACAAAAAAACCTGAACTCTTCAATAGAATTCAGGCTTTTGAACGTTATTTAGATTGAAATGCAGCTATTAATCTTACGGGATCAAAACCAGAAATCCATTTTCCATTAATATTCGTTTGCCGGGACCGTTAGCATTCCAGTATTAGCGATTATCTTAACGAATGCAAAGGGATTCAAATCTATTTTGATCTCTTCGTAAGGAATCTCATTGAGTTGTAAAAAGTCTTTAACCATTTTACAAACCGGACAAAGGCTCATTGTATACACTGTTACTTTATGTCTTTTTAGTGCCAAGCGTTCATTCCACCTTTAACATTATAAATACTTTTGAAACCCTGTCTAGATAACAGTTTCGCAGCTCGAGCACTTCTCATTCCACTTTGACAAATCAAAACAATTTCCTTATTTTTATCAAGTGTACTTAGCTTATTCGGAAGTTCGTTCAACGGAATATTTTTAAATTGTGGCCGATTGAATGCCTTATATTCACGAGGTGTCCGAACATCAATACATTGAACGTTTTTTTCATGTATTTTTTCCTTTGCTTCTTGAACCGTAATATTCTGAATTCCTTTCTTTTGTATAAGGCGACTGACGACAAGTAATGCAATAGCTAGCAGGGCAATCCACTCGAATGTGCCCATCTTTTTATCATCTCCTAAAATCCCAAATACAGTATATCTTTCGCCATATTATTTAAAGTTGTAAGCTGTAACAATTTTTTCTCGACCGGTAACGGAATCGGTATAATATTCATACAAACAAATGCCTAAATAAGAACCAGCAATATTAAACACATTAGTGTAGCCTAAATTTTCTAGCGCCATAACCATATTGTAGCTCCGTTGTCCCGAGCGACAATGAATATAGACCGGTTTGTCCTTCGGTATTTCATCAAGTCGATCACGGAATTGGCTAAGCGGAATATTCACTGCATTTTTCAAATGACCTTGGTTATACTCTTTTTCTTCACGGGCATCGATGATAAACGCATTGTTTTCTACAAGCTTACGTACCTCTGAAACTTTCACTTCACGATAACGACCATATAATTGATTGAGTGCGACAAGGGCTGCCATATTGACGACATCTTTTGCTGTACCTAACATTGGTGAATAAGTCAACTCTAAATCTTGTAAGTCTTCCAACGTTCCATCCAACGATATTACAGTTGCAATGACGTCAATTCTTTTATCAACATTTCCCTTTCCTATCGCCTGTGCACCGAGAATTCGACCTGTTGGAACTTCATAAACGAGTTTAAAATGCATCGGATGACTATCTGGCATTAACCCGACTTTATCTGAAGGAATGACATATACTGAATCACAGGAGATGCCGGCTTGTTTTGCTGTCTCCACATTTAAGCCAGTCGATGCTGCATTAAGATTAAACAGATGGATGGAAGAAGAACCGATGACCCCTTTATTCCGGTTCGGAATGCCATACATATGGTTCGCCGCAGCACGCGCTTGTTTTTGAGCTGGACCTGCAAGAGCAAGTCGTGTCGGTTTATGAGTTAGTCGATGATATACTTCAATCGCATCACCGACGGCATAAATATGGCGATCACTTGTTACATAGTTATGATCCACTTTAATTCCACCTGTTTCTCCAATTTCAAGACCAGCATCTTGAGCAAGTGCCGTTTCAGGCTGAACACCAATCGCAACGACAACAGCCTCTGCTTTAACTTTCTTACCTGATTGGGTTTCAACATAACCGTCACAAATTCTTGCCAATCCATCGTTCAAAATTAACTCGACACCATGATCAATCATTTCTTTATGAAGAATTTGCGCCATATCATGATCAAACGGTCTCATGATTTGGTTGGCAAATTCAATTAATGACACATCTAATCCTGCAAGACGTAAATTCTCAGCTACTTCTACACCGATAAACCCACCACCAATGACAGCAATTCGTTTCAATCCATTTTCTTTAATAAATGTGTTTAAATTTTCAATATCATCGACATTTCGGACGGTAAATACATTTGGATTGTCAATACCTTCGATATTCGGTCGAATCGGCTTTGCTCCCGGAGATAAGACTAATTTATCGTAAGATTCTTCATACGTTTGATTTTTTATTAAATCTTTGACTGTGATCGTTTTTTCTTTACGATTTATACGAATGACTTCACTAAAGGTCCGTGCTTCAATGTTATACTTTTTCTTAAAATCTTCTGGAGAAGACAATACAAGCTTCTTACTATTTTCCACGATCCCACTTAAATGATATGGTAAGGAACAATTAGAGAAAGATACATGTGGACCTTTTTCAAACATAATAATTTCAGCCTTTTCATCTAATCTTCTTGCCCGTGCCGCTACGGATGCTCCACCAGCAACTCCACCAACAATGACTATTTTCTTTCCCATTGTCATACCTCCTTATTCTGTTTCTCCTTCCCAAGCTAACATGCCACCTTCAACATTCGTTACATCATAACCTTTTGCAGATAAAAATGCACAAGCCTGACCACTTCTGCCGCCCGAACGGCAAACGATATAATATGGTTTATCTTTGACTAATTCATTTAAACGTTCCGGTATTTGTCCTAATGGAATATGTTTTGCGCCTGGGATTTTCCCTGTTGCAACCTCTTCATCTTCCCGCACATCGAGAATATTTAATTGTTCTCCAGCTTTTAACTTTTCTTCTAATTGTTTTGCATAAATTTTTTTCATGTTTTGCTCGACTCCTTTGTTTTATGTTTATACCCCTATAGGTATTATAATAATAAAAATAAAAGTGAATGTTTAAGATCTACTTTTAACGAGTAAATCAACCGCTTCCTTGATTAATGCTTCTGTGTCTTCTCCTTGTTCAATACTCTTTCGAACACACTGTTCTAAGTTTTTACTTACGATAAGCCCAATCGTCCGATCGATGGCACTTCTTGACGCTGATAACTGGATTACGACGTCTTTACAATCTTTGTTTTGTTCGATCATATTTAGTACGCCTTTTATTTGACCTTCGATTCGTTTTAGACGATTCACGATCGACTTATCATATTCCATATGATCACCTCATTTATTTTTTACAACCTTATAATATACCCCTATAGGTATATTGTCAACCTCTTTACTACCGTTTTTCATATATTCGTCATATTTGAATATAATTTAACGATATCATTTTATCCCAAAGTAAAGTGAGGAAATATTTATGCAAACTTTAACCCATTCCATGACATTTGATTATCCAATTGAAACATTATGGAATTTAGTTCTATCCTTTGAACAATGGGCCCACACCGTTCCTGGTTATCAATCCCATCAAAAAGTGAACGCAAGTCAATATTCCATGTTTATTCTTTCTAATTTTGGTTTTACGAAAAAGCAATTGAATATACAGTTTAAAATTATGGATTTAACAAAACCATCAAAGGTACTATTTAAGGTATCCAACGATAATCAAAATATGAAAGGTCGAGGCTATTTAGAGTTAAGCAAAATTAACAATGAAAAAACATCAGGATTTTTACGTCTAGATTATTTGATAACTGGGACAATGAGTTCAATTATTAAATCAGTCATCTCAAACTCAGGAAAAGAAAAAGCGGAAGCAGCTATTAAAGAAACAGTGCATAATTTATTAAATTAAAACTTCTAGTCTTAATGATTTCTTTTCTGCATTGATTGGCGAATTTTAAAGGAGGGTACACTCTTGTCGGAATATTTGGTGAAGCTTTTGGCATGGTCTGATGAAGCTTTACAAGCGATCGAAAACTCAAGTCATGATGAACGGGATCTTGAAGATTTGAAACATCAATTCATCGTGTTTCGAAAAAAACTTAACGAAAACAAAAAATTAAATGAGCAAGAAATATATGAACAAGCACTTAAGCTTTACAATCAATTTCAAGCACAATTTTCAGTTGATGATCCGGATGTAGTGGCCCGGCAAATAAACAATCAAAGTATTGTACCGATTGGAGAGCATCGATTACCGCCTCTACCTTATGCTTACAATGCTTTAGAACCTTATATCGACGAAGAAACAATGAGGTTACATCACGATAAACATCATAAAAGTTATGTTGATGGTTTAAATAAGGCGGAAATAGAGATGCAAAAAGCCCGTCGAACGAACAATTTTGATCTCATTAAACACTGGGAACGGGAGGCTGCGTTTAATGGCGCAGGACATTATTTGCATACGATCTTTTGGCATATAATGAGCCCGAATGGTGGCGGACAACCGCGAGGAAATTTATTGCAAGCGATTAATCAATCCTTCGGAAGTTTTCATCAGTTTAAAAAACATTTTTCTGAAGCTGCTAATAAAGTGGAAGGTGGCGGTTGGGCCATTCTTGTATGGTCACCACGGGCCAGACGTTTAGAAATTTTACAAGCAGAAAAACATCAAAATTTAAGTCAATGGGATGTAATTCCACTACTCGTCCTTGATGTTTGGGAACATGCTTATTATTTAAAATATAAAAACGACCGAAAAAAATATATTGATAATTGGTGGAATATCGTGAATTGGTCGGAAGTAAATAAACGGTTTAATGAAGCTCAAAACGTTAAATGGCATCCTTATTAATAATATAGATTGTAAAAATATTTGATAAAAGTATAAAGTAGTGTTTAATTGAGATTACTTTTAAATACTTGTACTTTTAGGGTTGTCCAAAAAGACGCCCTCTTTTCTTATCCTTTGTTCCCATTTCCACTTTTAAATCTTTAAGCTAAAAATTTTTTCACTATTTGAAATCCCTTGGATCGTATTGTTTTACATCATCGTTTGGTGAGTTACCTGTTCCATCCTTAGCCTTACTGTTTGGTGTACCGTAAATTTGATTATCTTTTGTAACCTCTCTACCTTCTTGGAACTTTGCTTTCTTTTTCATTATATGATCACCTTAACCTTTCATTTATTTTTCAAAAAATTTATTCGTCATCAATTCAAAATCGCCACTTAGGCTATCATTATTTCCATTTTTAACTAGCGTATCAGCAAATACTTTCATCCGACGGTAAGCTTCTGGATGAAAAGATATATAAACACGTTCAATAGATGGATCCTGGCTTAAAATAACGTTTTTAATCCACTTTTCATATTTTTTTTGATTGGATCTAGTTTCCGTATCCCTTCTTTTTACTTTTTCATCATTTAACTGTAATGCCCGATTAACTCCTTCTTTTATAGCTCTCCCAGTTTTACCCTGTTGATCGTTATTTTTACTACGATTAATATCTGTCCAAATAGCAACATAAGCCTCTTGATTTAAAATGATCACTTCGGCCTTTTCTACTATATCTAGTTTTTCCAAATCTCTTACTAACGGTTTAGAAACATAAAACTTATCCTTATTACTCATTTCAATTGGATTATCATTTTTCGGAATGTAGTGAACATGCATCGGAATCAATTTGTCATGATTGGCTACTTCTTCT
>CADBNU010000003.1 GCA_902796085.1 Heyndrickxia coagulans | reverse complement strand
TGGAACTTTTATGTGATTTTTCTTTCTTAAACCTATTATGATTTTATTGGATAGGCTAAGTTTGTTTGATTAGTAAACTATGTTATAATAAGTTCGAATATTTTTTCTTTTTAATATAGAAGTAAAATATTGAAACTATTTTAACGGTATTGATACGGTTATTTTTTAGAGCTGGAGGGGATTTACTTGTCAATTCAAACCGGTAATCATCAGCTGGTTAAAAAAATTAATAAAAATTTAGTGTTAGATATGATTATTCACAACGCACCTATATCTAGAGCAGATATTTCGCAAAAATCAGGTTTAAATAAAGGGACTGTCTCTTCTCTTGTAACTGAACTTATAGATGAACAATTGATATTGGAATCAGGACCTGGGAAATCTAGTGGAGGAAGACGCCCTGTTATGCTTTTATTTAATGAACGTGCTGGCTTTTCTATAGGGATTGATTTAGGTGTAAATTATATTCTCGGAGTTTTAACAGATTTAAAAGGGAAAAATCTTGTTGAGATTAATCGAAAATTAAACGTTCGGACTTATGATGAAGTTCTTACCTTTCTAAAGTCCATTATTCAAGAACTAATGCAAGCAGCACCAAAAAGTCCATATGGGATTGTTGGAATTGGAATAGGTGTACCAGGTCTCGTTGATCATGACGGGCGAATATTGACTGCTCCTAATTTCGGATGGAAGAATCAATATTTAAAACGTGATATTGAGAATGAATTTAATATTCCTGTAATAATCGAAAACGAAGCAAGTGCAGGAGCTTATGGTGAAAAATTGTATGGTGCAGGAAATGACTCAAATCATATGCTCTATGTTAGCGCAGGTATTGGAATTGGCGTAGGAATTATCATTAATGGTGAATTGTACTCAGGTAAAGAAGGGTTTTCTGGTGAGTTTGGTCATACGATCATCCAAGTAAATGGTAAAGACTGCCCATGTGGGAGCAGCGGGTGTTGGGAACTCTATGCATCTGAAAAAGCATTGTTAGATGAGGCAAAGCGGCTATCACTTCCAAATGTTACTGAGGAAACCTTGTCTATTGAACTATTAGACAAATTAGCAAAACAAGGAAATGAAGATATTATCAATTTATTTAATACAATAGGTACATATCTAGCAGTTGGTATAAATAATATTATTCATACATTTAATCCTGACAAAATTATTATTGGTAATCGACTTGTCATCGCAAAAGATTGGCTTAAAAAACCTATTGAGAAATTTATAAACAAAAATACAATGAAATATCATCAAGACCAACTTGATATTAGTTTTTCTAAATTGACAACCTATTCATCAGCTTTAGGAGTATCTGCTCTTTCTATTGAATCGTTTTTAAAAAGTTCTTTAAATTAAAGTAAGAGGTTGTTCTAAAGCTCACCTTCTGCATTGGAACAACCTCTTTATAATTCTCTTAATTGATTTGCTTTCTCTTTTCCGTATCAATCGTGTGAACCCCTAACACATCCAGAATAAATATAAAAATTGGAATACCTAAGATTAAACCCCAGACTCCAAAAAAGTGCTCACCAGCAATTAATACGATAAAGGTATAAAAAACAGGTAAATTCGTTTTCGACGACATAAATTTAGGATTTAATACATAAGCTTCAACCGCATGTACAACCGCAATCATAATTAAAACATAAATTACTTTCATAATGCCTCCAATACTGAAGGCAATCAAACAAAGTGGAACGAGTGAAATGATTACACCGGCCACTGGAATTAATCCAAGGAAAAACACCATGATCGATAATCCAAATAAGTGTGGAAAACCCATTAACCATAGGAAGAATGTTGTAATAATCATATTAACAGTAGCAATCATAAATTGAACTTCAATCACTTTTCCAAAGGTACCAGCAAACTTTTCCCCAAAAAATTCAAGTTCCACATAAATAGAGCGCATTCTACTAAATTTAAAACGCGATGTAAATTCAATTATTCTTTCTTTTTCTAACAAAAAGAATAAACTTAATATTAAGGCTAAAAATAACTGAATACTAAATGTACTAATATTATTAACGGTTTCGACTGCAAACGTGACACCAAACTCCAAATATTCAGTGATTTCAAAATCCTCAATCAATTTTAATATATAATTCACGATCTCATTATCTGTTATAATTGGCTTGGAGTAAAAATCGATTAATTGCTTCAAGAGTTGAGTAATTTCATTTACGAGAACCGGTAAGTAACGAACAGCTCCATAAACTAATAATGATACCGCTGCAGTAAATAGAAAAAGGACCGTTATTTTCCGATTAATTGGGATTCTTTTAGAGATTACTTTTTCTAAACCATTGATTAAAAATGAGAAAATAAAGGTTAGAAGGATAATGTTAATAACACTACGAAGAAGATATAGGATAAAAATGATTATGGCAAAAATGACTACTCGTTTTAGGCTCGTATTTTTAAAAAATTTTACTACATCATCCACTATTTTCAACTTCCCATCTATATCTTTTTTATTATTGTATATGCTTGTTATCAAAAAAAATTTCATTTTATCGCATTATTTCACAAAAAAATCTAGATTAATTTTATCATAACCTCATTTTGGCACATTTACCACAATTTTTAATATGATATTTACGAATTAAATTGGCTATTTTTCAAATAAAGATTAGGTTGCTAAAAATGATTTTTACACGTAATATAAATATTGGGTTTATTAGAATACATTCCATCACCCGAAAACATTAAAGGAATGACTAGAGATGAAAACTACAATTTATAATCAATTAGTAAAAATCATAAATGAAGAAAATATAGCGATTGATGAACATATTAAAAATCATACGTATACAAAATTAGGTGGAAAAGCTGATTTTTTTGTCACTCCTACTAATTATGAAGAAGTGCAAAATGTAGTAAAGTTTTGTTTAACAGAAAAAGTACCATTTACTTTAATCGGTAATGGATCAAACTTAATTGTACGTGATGGCGGAATTCGAGGCATTGTACTCTCACTTAAGAACTTTAATAAAATTACTGTGTCGGGTACAAGAATTACCGCCCAAAGTGGTGCTGCAATTATTGATACGTCGAGAAAAGCATTAGATGCAAAACTTACAGGTCTTGAATTTGCCTGTGGAATTCCAGGTACCGTAGGTGGCGCTATTTATATGAACGCTGGTGCTTATGGTGGTGAAATTAAAGACTGTCTTGAATCAGTTTTAGTTATTGATAAAAATGGTGAAATGATTACAAGAAAAGCACAAGATTTAGACTTATCTTATCGATACAGTAATATACAAGAAAACGGAGATATTGTTCTAGAAGCAACATTCCAATTACAACACGGAAATTACGATGAAATTAAGGCAGTAATGGATGATTTAACTTATAGAAGAGAATCAAAACAACCGTTAGAATATCCTTCTTGTGGAAGTGTCTTTAAACGTCCGCCTGGTTATTTTGCTGGGAAGCTCATTCAAGACAGTAATTTGCAAGGAACTCGAATTGGTGGTGCTGAAGTTTCTAAAAAACACGCTGGCTTTATTGTCAATGTTGATAACGCAACGGCTTCGGATTATATCTCTTTAATTAGACACGTCCAAAAAACGGTCAAAGAAAAATTCGGTGTGTCTTTAGAACGGGAAGTTCGGATCATTGGAGAAGATTTAAATGATAAAAATGAATTTAAACAAAACAAGGAATAGGTCATGGCCTATTCCTTTTAACGTATTTCTACATATTGAATCCTATGATTAATCAAACGCTTGTTTAATTGAATCCTAATTACTAATACAAAATTTTTGATCAAACGTTTGATATATAAAAAATATATTCTCAATTTAACGTGTGATTTTTTCTGGAATTTAAATGGAATGTACGAGCTCCTTTTTCTGAGTAATAACACTAACAGCAACAAATGCTAAAAAAGATAATAGAATAGGAAAGATAACAGTATGCATACCTAACGCATTCGGATAAAATTGATGGAATAAGATATAAGAAGTCACACCTACAATCATTGAGCTAATCGCACCATATTTGTTTCCCTTTTTCCAATACAATCCCAACACAACCGGCCAAATAAAGGCAGCCTCTAATCCTCCAAAAGAAAATAAATTTAACCATATTAAGAAATCTGGAGGACTTAAAGCCATTAAGTAGACAATTACACCTAAAATCGCTGTTACTAAATAACTTATGCTTCTCACCTTTTGATCCTGTGCTTGAGGATTAACGTAACTTAAATAAATATCTTTTACAACAGCTGAACTTACCATAATTAACAAAGCATTAACAGTTGACATGATTGCTGCCATTGGCGCAGCTAATACAATACCTGCGAAGAAAGGTGGTAAGACTTCCATTGTGATCGTTGGCATCACTGAGTCAGCAACGGCTATATTAGGATGAACCGCTCGAGCAAATACGCCGACTAGATGCATCCCTAACATAATGATTCCAACAAATACTGTAGTTATAATAATTGCTTGATGCATTGATCTTGAATTTTTATAAGACATCGCACGAACAGCTATTTGTGGTAAACCAACAACACCTATCCCAACAAGAATCCAATATGAGGAAACATAACTTGCTGAAAGGCTACCGTCTGCTCCAAAGGGAGTTACAAGCCCTGGATCAATGGCCATAAGATTTTCCATAATATTGTTTATTCCGCCGCCAGCATTTATAACGGCTACGAGTAAAATTAACGTTCCAAAAAACATAATTGTACCTAAAATCGTGTCCGTTAAAGCAACGGCACGAAAACCACCAATAATAACATAGATCATAACAGAAAAAGCAAATATCGTTAACGCGATTGGATAAGAAATAGGAAATAGCGATTCAAGTAAGCGTGCTCCTCCTACCCATTGGGCAGCAATCGATGAAAATAAAAAGATGATAATACTAATGGCTGCAAGTATTCCAATCCATTCGCTATGATAACGATTTTTCAAAAAGTCAATTAATGTAATTGCTCGATATTGTCTTGATACAATCGCAAATTTCTTTCCTAAAACCGTGAGGACAAAATAACCTGTTGGAAGTTGGGCCATTGCTAATAATACCCAACCAAGTCCAGTTGAATAAGCAATTCCTGGTCCGCCTATAAAACTACTGGCACTTCCATATGTTGCCATCATCGTCATCGCCAAAATAAATCCACCCATACTCCGACTACCTAAAAAATACTCTTGTAAAAATGAGTCCGAATTCCTGACATGTTTATTCGTCCAAAACCCAACAATAAAAATAATAAATAGGAATATTATAAGAGGCAACACAATTCCCCAATTCATCATAAAAACCCCACTCTCTATAACAAACTATTTATCCTATTGATTTTTCTTTCTCTTCATCTACTTTATCTATTTCCTCTTCAAAAGTTACCTCTTTAAAGCAATACTTAACGACAATTATAACCAGTATGGACATAACAATTAAACTAACAATACAACTATAAAAAAACCAAGCTGGAAAACCAAGGATATATGTATACTCTTCTGGGGATTGAGATCCAAGACCATATGCAAAAGCAAACCACCAAATAAAATTAAATAAAACTAAACCAATACCAATCCAAGCTTCCTTCTTCGCTACTTTAAAGCGTGAATCATCCGAAAAAATTTTATCCTTGTCCATTTTTCTCCTCCAATTTTAGACATTTCTCGAAACAATCATAGCAGTATTTAAAAAAAATGGAAATAAATTATTTTTAAAATGGATAAGGGTCTGAATTCACCGTATAAGTCATTTGTATTCTGTGTTCCCACGGTAAGGTTCAGACCCTAGATTTTTTCATTTATTATCTTTACAATTACAATTTTTAGCTTTTTTAATTTTGTGGAGAAATGGAGTAAAATTATGTTCTTTCATCCGTTCAAAATGTTTATCCATACTTTCCTTGATTTTATCACCGCGTTCCTTCGAAATTACTCCGTATTCAACATATTTATCAATCATTTGTTTTCTAATCTTGTGTGATTCGCTTGCCAGTTTTTCAATTTCTTCCAGTTGTTCTTTTGTCAATTGAAACTCTTGATTGCCCTTTTCTATGATCTCGTTGTTCCCAATTTTTGCCTCTTGCGGAGCTGTTTTCCATATTTGACCGTTTATTTCGACTGAATCCCCTACTTCAGTCGGAGTTGCTGCTAATGCAATGGGTCCTCCTATAAAAGCAACGATTCCTGACAATAGGATTGATATGAGTTTTTGAAATTGGCAAAACAATTCCTACATCTCCTTAACATCATTATTTTTCCTTAGAATGTGCAGGATGTAGGATGATTATACAAGAAACACCATTTTTTCCCTTTAAATTTTTAATGAAAACAATTTATATAAGACATTGTTTGTTATTTCTAATTTTCATGCTACAATTTAAAACCTTTCTTAAATCAAATTGGGGTAGTCTAGAAAGTCTGATTATTGGGGATTTTTGAAAGTAGGTTGGGGATACAAATCCAGTGGAGCGGCCTCAGCACCTTAAGCACACAAGCACCTTTGCAGGGGCTTTCACTCGTGTACCTGGTGCTTACGTTTTCAGCCAAAAGCGTTTGCTGTTCTTGCTGGAGTAGTCGCAAATATCCGCTATATGACTTATTGGACCGCCCACTTTACAAGCCAGGTCAATCTTTCAATTTGCTTTCTGCTAATTTCAGCTGTAATTCTACTTGTGAAAAGGCAGTTCCTCCATAGCTATTCCTAGCCTCTACAACATGTTTCGGCGTAAGAACTGCGTAAATATCCTCTTCAAATAAATCGCAAAACTGTTTATACTCTTTAAATGTTAAATCTAGTAAATACTTATTTTTTTCGATTGCATAAAGAACAATTTTTCCGATAATCTCATGAGCCTGGCGGAATGGTAGACCTTTGTTCACTAAGTAATCCGCAAGATCCGTTGCATTGGAATAATCTTGGCGAACAGCTTGATACATTTTTTCTTTATTCACCGTCATAGTTTCGATCATCGGTGCTAAAAGTTTTAATGAACCTGTCAACGTTTCTACCGTATCAAACATTCCCTCTTTATCTTCTTGTAAATCCTTATTATAGGCAAGAGGGAGACCTTTTAATACCGTTAATAATCCGATCAAGTTTCCATATACACGACCGGTTTTCCCACGTAACAACTCCGGCACATCTGGATTTTTCTTTTGCGGCATTATACTTGAACCTGTACAAAAGGAATCATCTAATTCAATAAACTCAAACTCCTGACTCGACCAAAGGACGAGTTCCTCAGATAATCTCGATATATGGGTCATTAAAATGGACGATATGGATAAAAACTCCAATATAAAGTCACGATCACTTACTGCATCTAAACTATTTGGGTAAACCGTGTCAAAACCTAGCAAACTTGCTGTTAGATTTCGGTCAATCGGGAAAGTTGTTCCAGCTAGTGCACCAGCTCCTAATGGTGACCAATTAATCCTTTTTAAGCTGTCATGCAATCGCTCTTTATCTCTTTCAAACATCCAAAAGTAAGCCAAGAGGTGATGACCAAGACTAATCGGCTGAGCTCGTTGTAAGTGTGTATATCCCGGCATAACCGTTTCAATATGCTCTTTTGCTTGTTTAACGATTGCTTTTTGCACCGATTTAAGCATGTGGATGATTTCCTTTGTTTTCTTCAAAAGATATAGGTGCATATCCGTTGCAACTTGATCATTCCTGCTTCGTCCAGTATGGAGTTTTCCACCAACTGGACCGATTTCTTCGATTAATAACCGTTCAATATTCATATGAATATCTTCATCTTCAATCGAAAATTCGACTTCACCAGCATTCATTTTTTCTTTTATCGTTAGTAATCCTTTTTTAATGGTTTCAACATCATCTTCATGTATAATGCCGCAAGAACCTAACATTTCAACATGGGCTAAGCTTCCTTCGATATCTTCTAATGCAAGTTTTTGATCAAATTGAATTGATGCCGTAAATTCTTCAACTAATTTATTCGTTTCCTTCGTAAAACGTCCTCCCCAAAGTTTACTCATGCTTTGCCCTCCACGTCTATTGAAACTTTATTTTAATTTTACAGCTTCTTCATTTTTATGCACTTCAGCAAATACCTTTGTTGGTAAGCCCCATAACTTAATAAAACCAACAGCAGCGTTATGATCAAATAAATCTTCTTTTGAATAAGTAGCCAATTGTTCATTATATAGACTAACAGGAGATTTCCTTGCCACAACCGTATAATGACCTTTGAAAAGTTTGACTTTAATGGTTCCTGTAACAGATTTTTGAGTTTCTTCAACAAAAGCATCAATGGCAGACTTTAAAGGAGAATACCATAGGCCGTCATATATTATTTGAGCATACTTTTCATCAATGTAAGATTTAAACTGAGTTACTTCCCTTGGTAATGTTAATAGTTCTAACTCTTTATGAGCCTTAATTAACACAACAGCAGCTGGATTTTCATAAATTTCCCTTGATTTAATACCAACTAGTCGATTTTCAATATGATCAATTCGACCAACACCGTGTAATCCTGCCTTTTCATTTAACACTTCAATAATTTGTACAAGATTCATCCGATGACCGTTCAAGGCAACAGGAACTCCTTTTTCAAATTCAATTTCAACATATTCTGGTTCATCGGGTGTTTTTTCGACTGGATTCGTCCATTCATACGCTTCTTCTGGGGCTTCATTCCAAGGATTTTCTAAAACACCAGCCTCACATGCCCTCCCCCAAATATTTGCATCGATGGAAAATGGATTATCTAAGTCAACTGGAATTGGAATTCCATGTTTTTCTGCATATTCAATTTCCTCTTCGCGGTTCATTCCCCACTCACGCACAGGTGCAATAACTTGTAAAGAAGGGTTTAATGCTTGAATGGAGACTTCAAAACGAACTTGATCGTTTCCTTTTCCTGTACAGCCATGGGCTACTGCAACGGCTCCTTCTTCTTCTGCCACTTGCACGAGCAATTTAGAAATTAACGGACGACTAAGTGCTGAGGATAATGGATATTTTCCTTCATATAATGCGTTTGCTTTTAGACTTGGCAAAATATATTCATTCGCGAGTAAATCTTTTCCATCAATTGTTATCGATTTAATCGCCCCTACATTAAGAGCCTTTTGACGAATTTTCTCCATATCTTTACCTTCGCCACCGACATCGATAGCTAACGCGATTACATCATATCCATACTTTTCTTGTAACCATTTAATTGAAACAGATGTATCTAAGCCACCTGAATATGCTAAAACAATTTTTTCTTTAACCATGTGATCCTCTCCCTTTGTATAAATAAACCACATTTTGTATTTTTATACATTTTACCGTATTTTTATAAATAATGCTACAATAAATTTTTTAAAATTGCTTTTTGAGCATGAAGTCGATTTTCTGCTTCATCAAAAACAACTGAATGAGGACCATCTATTATTGAAGTTGTTACTTCTTCTCCACGGTGCGCAGGTAAACAATGCAGAAAAATATAATCATTATTTGCATGCTTACATAATTCATCATTTACTTGATAAGGAGTGAATACCTGTAAACGTTCTTCCGTTTCATCCTCCTGTCCCATGCTCGTAAAAACATCAGTGACAACAACATCAGCACCTACAATCATCTGTTGCGGGTCCACACTTATTTGAATTGTTGAACCCGTGTTGTTTGCAACAGTTTGTGCATTCTTTACTACTTCTTCATTTGGCATAAAACCTTCGGGGCTTGCAATTGAAATGTCCATCCCCACTTTAACTGCTCCTTCAATTAGAGAATGGGCCATATTGTTGTTACCATCACCAATAAAGCACATTTTCAATCCTTCTAACCTTCTTTTATGCTCATATATCGTTTGCAAATCGGCTAACACTTGGGTTGGATGATGTAAATCGGTTAACCCATTAATGACAGGAACAGATGAATATTTAGCAAATGCTTCAACAGTTGAATGAGCAAATGTACGAATCATAAGCCCATCTACATACCGAGATAAAACTTTTGCAGTATCGTAAATCGTTTCACCTCGCCCAAGTTGGATATCCCTATTACTCAAAAAGATTGCCTGACCTCCAAGTTGATACATCCCAACTTCAAAAGATACACGGGTTCGTGTTGATGACTTTTCAAATATCATTCCTAGTACTTTTCCTTTTAAAAACGGATGTTGCTCACCATTTTTTTGCATTTGTTTCAGTTTTATGGCTTCATCGATTAAAAATAAAATTTCATCACTCGAAAGTTCGGCTAATGATAAAAAATCCTTTCCTTTTAAATTGATATCATATTTGTTTTTTATTAACGATTCAGTCACCTTTACACCACCTTTTAAATTTGAATATAATCCTGCAAATAATGACTTATCGGTTTTACACGAAAATCAACCGTATCTTCTTGATAAAGATAAGCTTCAAAAGTTTCCAATGCAGTAAAAAGAGGAACATTTTGGCGCATGAAAAACTCTCTCATAAATTTACCGAAGGTTTTTTTATGGCTAGTTTTTGTTGGTCTAATAATAGCAACATTAATTTTTACTTCTTTTAACAACTGTTCCAGGCGATTTTTTTGTCGATTTACAACAGTTGTCGCCAAACCATTTCTTCGTAGAAAATCTGCTGTTCCTTCTGTTGCAAAAATTTGTAACGGTTCTTTTATATCTTCTAAGATTCGTAGAAGGTATTCCTTATCTCGATCAGCGACTGAGCAAAAAACCGTTAGCGATTTAGAATATTTAACATCTCTTTTACCTGCCACTTTTTTGAATGCCTCTGGAATTGTATGTCCAATACCTAGTATTTCACCTGTCGATTTCATTTCCGGTCCTACACTTGGGTCAACATTTTTTAACTTATTAAAGGAGAACACTGGTGCTTTAACAGCGTAAAATGGTACTTCCTTCACTAAACCTGTTTCATGTAATGCTTCTCCAATTTGTGCCGCAACTCCCCATTTAATAATCGGTATCCCTGTTACTTTGCTTAAGATTGGAACTGTTCGCGATGCCCGTGGGTTTACTTCTAAACAATAAATTTTTTCTCTATGAATAACAAACTGCATATTTGCAACACCAATAATACCTGCTTCTAAACAGATCTTCTTCGCATAGTCAGTTAGGACTTGTTTTTGTTCACCTGTTATTGATTTCGCTGGATAAATACTGATACTATCTCCTGAATGAACCCCAGCCTTTTCTATATGTTCAAAAATCCCTGCAATAAGAATGTTCTTTCCATCACAAATACAATCTAATTCACATTCCAACCCAGGCAAAAATTGATCCACTAATATCGGCCACGTTCTTTTTTCTGTATTCATAATAGTTTTCACATATTCATCTAATTCTTCTTCTGTGTAAAGGACTTTCATCGACTGCCCACCGATCACGTAAGAAGGACGAACAAGAACCGGATAACCTAACTGGATCGCACTTCGTTTTAATTCGTCTTCCGAATAAGCAATTTTTCCCTCTATATGTGGAACAGCTAATCTGTCTAACAGTTCATAAAATAGCTTTCGATCTTCTAACAAATCAATCGTTTTCGTTGCTGTTCCAAAAATATGAACGCCCTCAAGTTCTAAGTCAGCAGCAAGATTAATTGCTGTCTGGCCTCCGAATTGTAAAAAAACCCCGTCCACATTTTCTTTGTATACGATATGTAGGATATCTTCTGTCGTAATTGGTTCAAAATATAATTTATCAGACATTGAGTAATCTGTACTTACCGTCTCCGGATTATTGTTTACAACAATGGTCTCGTAACCGAATTCCTTTAATGCCATAACTGCATGGACACATGTATAATCAAATTCAATCCCTTGCCCGATACGAATTGGACCTGAACCAACGATTAACACTTTCTTTTTGTTTGACGATTCAACTTCATCTTGGCCATGCCACGTCGAATAATAATATGGTGTTACCGCATCAAATTCACCAGCACATGTATCAACAAGTTTATAAGAAGGAACAAGACCCATTTTTAGTCGTTTTTTACGAACCTCTTGTTCTGTACAATTAAGAAGACTTGCTAAATAACGATCTCCGAAATTTAGTTGTTTTGCTTTTATTAAGATATCTTTCGGTAAGGTGTCAACATCATAATTCTCAATCTTATTTTCAAACATAACCAGTTCTTGAATTTTATATAAAAACCAGCTATCTACTTTTGTGATTTTTTGAACTTCCTCAATAGACATTCCTCTGCGAAAGCACTCAGCAATGACAAATAGTCGTAAATCAGTCGCTTCTTCAAGTTCACTAATCAATTGTTCTTTACTCATCTTTTTTACAAGCGGATGAGATAAACCATCTACCTTATATTCCAGGGAACGTAAAGCCTTATTTAATGCCCCTTCAAACGAACGATCGATTGACATAACTTCACCCGTTGCTTTCATTTGCGTTCCCAATTTAGTATCCACTTCTGGAAATTTATCAAACGGAAAACGAGGTAGTTTCATTACAACATAATCCACTGCTGGCTCAAAGGAAGCATAAGTTGTTCCCGTTACAGGGTTGATAATTTCTTCTAATTGGTAACCGAGGGCACATTTAGTTGCAATTCGAGCAATTGGGTAACCTGTTGCTTTTGATGCTAAAGCACTTGAACGGCTTAAGCGTGGATTAACTTCGATGATATAATATTCATTTGTTTCCGGGTTTAACGCGAACTGAATGTTACAACCACCAATAACACCTAAGGAACGAATAACTTTTAAAGAAGCATTACGTAAAATATGATATTGTTCATCGGTTATCGTCTGACTTGGTGCAACTACAATCGAATCACCAGTATGGACACCAACCGGATCAATATTTTCCATATTGCACACAATGATGCACGTATCATTCCCATCCCGAATGACTTCAAATTCGATTTCTTTCCAACCCTTTATACTTTTTTCTACTAGTACTTGATGAATTGGACTTAAGGTTAATCCCTTTTTTAAAAGCTCTACAAGTTCTTCTTCGTTTTCAGCAAAGCCACC
>CADBNU010000002.1 GCA_902796085.1 Heyndrickxia coagulans | reverse complement strand
TACAGCGCCAAATAGCATACGTTGGAAGCTTTTTGAACGATAAAATGATGGTACTCTCATGATATATGCTCCTGTGTTAACCAATTAATTAATAAAGCACCAGTTTGAGCACCTCCAAAGGCAGACAATATAAGAAAGATTTGCTTAACCAAACTGTCTGTCTCACCTTCCATCAGTCCTCTTTCAAAACTATAGACAGCATCGAATGTTCCGCCAATCGCAGCAACAATCGCCCAAATTCTTAAGCTATTTGCCAGTCTATATATTTCGGTTAATGGAGGTTGTCCCGTTAAAAAAGCCGCTAATCCGCCAATCAAAGAACCTCCGAGTAGTACCCCTAAAGCGATAAAAAAACTATGGATAAACGTCGGAACAAAAGCTTCTGTCATAAACTGTTCACACCCTTTATAAGGTTAAGAAATCGGCTTGTCCTTATCACTAATTTATTGTTCATTGACCGGAAATATGAATAGAAAGTGAAACATTCTAACATACAATAGGGAACGTATGTGCTATAATGTGGATAAAAGATTCGAATTAAAAAATTATACGGTTCGAATATGAGGACTAAAGCTTAAAATAAAACAAATGCTAAACAAAAAGAAATGAAAGAACGGTGGGGAAAACGATGTCAGTTGTTCACCTACATACATATAGTGCTTATTCCCTATTATCGGGAACGATGACACCTCAAACTATTGTAAGCGAAGTAAAGAAAAAAGGTTATCGTGCCGTTGCCTTAACGGATCGAAATGTTTTATATGGGGTTGTTCCATTTTATAAAGCATGTGTTGCTCAAAATATACAGCCTATTATCGGTTTGACTGCGGATATCCTCGTTTCTGAGGAAAAAGAAGTTTCTTACCCACTTATTTTGCTTGCTAAAAATTGGGAAGGGTATCAAAACTTAATGAAAATATCCAGTGCAATTCAAACGAAATCGCGCCAAGGGATTCCTTTGAAATGGTTACGAGCTTATCATAGAGGGTTATTTGCGATATCACCGGGGATAGAAGGGGAAATAGAAGGATTAATTCTGAATGGGGAACTTGAGGCAGCAGTTGAAAAAGCTAAATATTATCAACAGTTGTTTGAACCAAATTCTTTTTTTCTTTCCATTCAACCATTTCCTACTCGAGAACATCATCGATTAATGGAAAACATTTTACAAATTAATCAAAACTTTAATATCCCGGTTGTAGCTACAAACAAGGCTATGTTCGCCAATCCAGAAGACTACCCGGCATGGAAAGCTATAATTGCCATTCGTGAAAATGTACAGCTTGATGATCTACAAGAGGATAAATTGGAACGGGAATACTATGTAAAATCAGCGGACACTATAAAAACTTTTTTTCAAAATCATCAAGCAGTTCTACAGAGCACGATCGATATTGCTGCACAATGTCATGTGGAACTACCCTTTCATCAACAATTACTGCCGAAATATCCTTTGAAAAATCAATCAAGTGACGATTACTTAGCTCAGTTATGTTGGCAAGGGTTAGAAGAACGTGTTCCACAACCAACAGATGTTTATAAAGAACGGTTAACGTATGAATTAGAAACCATAAAAAAAATGCATTATAGTGATTACTTTTTAATCGTTTGGGATTATGTAAAATTTGCTAAAGAAAATGGGATTACCGTAGGTCCAGGAAGGGGTTCGGCAGCTGGAAGCCTCGTTGCCTATTGCTTAAATATTACCGATGTAGATCCAATCAAATTTCATTTATTGTTCGAACGTTTTCTAAATCCAGAACGTGTCTCTATGCCTGATATCGATATTGATTTTCCTGACCATAGGCGGGATGAAGTCATTGAATATGTAGCAGAAAAATATGGTAAAAATCATGTGGCCCAAATTGTTACCTTTGGTACTTTTGCAGCAA
The DNA here is from genome assembly GCA_902796085.1 of Heyndrickxia coagulans. Taxonomy (GTDB): domain Bacteria; phylum Bacillota; class Bacilli; order Bacillales; family Caldibacillaceae; genus Pallidibacillus; species Pallidibacillus thermolactis. The sequence continues at coordinate 24,492 of CADBNU010000002.1, read as the reverse complement.
AGGCCGCTATTCGAGATGCCGCTCGTGTCTATGGCTTAACAAATAAGGAGATAAACCAACTGTCCAAAAGTATACCAAATAAACTAGGAATTTCGTTGACGGATGCACGGAAAGAATCGAAAGAACTGCAAAAATTAACACAGCATGAAAAAATAAAGACGATTTTTGAAATTGCATGCAAAATTGAAGGATTACCGCGTCATACATCGACCCATGCAGCTGGAGTTGTTATTAGCGACGCGCCATTAATTGAACAAATTCCATTACAAACAGGTTCAGGGGAAGTGTTATTAACTCAGTTTCCGATGGGCACCTTAGAAGAAATTGGCTTGTTAAAAATGGACTTTTTAGGTTTGCGAAATTTATCCCTGATCGAAGCTATTTTAAAAAGCATTCATTATAAGGAAAACAGAAGAATAAACTTACAAGCCATTCCGATTAATGATGAAAGGACTTTTGCACTATTGCAAGCTGGAAAGACGACGGGGATTTTCCAATTGGAATCGGATGGGATGCGTAATGTATTAGTCCAGTTAAAACCAACAAATTTTGAAGATATCGTTGCTGTTAATGCGCTGTATCGACCAGGTCCAATGGCGAACATCCCAACTTTCATCCGAAGAAAGCATGGAGTGGAAACGGTTGTGTATCCACATCCAGATTTAAAAGAGATTTTACAACCGACCTATGGGGTGATTGTATACCAAGAACAAATTATGCAAATTGCTTCAAAAATGGCAGGTTTCTCATTGGGGGAAGCGGATCTTTTAAGAAGGGCTGTTTCCAAAAAGAAACGCCATATTCTTGATCAAGAACGACATCATTTTGTTGAAGGTGCAAAAAAGAAAGGCTATGATGAACAAGTTGCCCATAATATTTATGACTTAATTGTTCGATTTGCTGATTACGGATTTCCACGGGGGCATGCTGTAGCCTATAGTATGCTCGCATATCAATTGGCTTATTTAAAGGCTCATTTCCCACTCCATTTTATGGCTTGTCTTTTAACATCCGTCATTGGCAATGAAGATAAAATAACGAGCTATGCTAGAGAACTAAGGCATCTAGGTTTTACCCTGAAACCACCATCTATAAATAAAAGTAGTTATCGGTTTGAAGTCGAGAATAATTGTATTCGTTTTAGTCTTGCCGCCATTAAAGGTGTTGGCATACAAGCACTTAAGGAAATTATGACTGCGAGAAAAGAACGGCCATTTCATGATCTTTTTGACTTTTGTCTACGTGTTTCATTAAAGGTTGTGAATCGAAAAACCATTGAACATCTTATCTATGCTGGCAGCTTTGATGAATTTGGAAAAGACCGGGCCACATTACTCGCAACTTTAGACGTCGCCATTGAACATGCCCAATTGATGAAACCAGATGATTATCAAATGGATATTCAATTTTTCCAGAGTTTAGGAATACAGCCCAAATATGTTGAAGTGGAACCGATGCCGCTCGATTTAAAATTACAAAATGAAAAACAAGTACTAGGGATGTTTATATCCGAACATCCTGTATCGATTAATCGTGAAATATTCCAGCTTCACGGTGCAATTTTTATTGATGAGATAGAGAAAGAAAAACAGACTGTAAAAATTGCTGCTTATATTCAAGAAGAACGTAGAATACGGACGAAAAATGGTGAAGCAATGGCTTTTCTCCAAATCAGTGATGAAACCGATGAAATTTCAGCTGTTGTTTTTCCAGATGTATACAAAAAATCAATGGTATTTCTAAAAAAAGGAGAAACCGTCTTTTTAACTGGTTATATGGAGAGAAGAAAGGGAAATAAGCAGTTTGTTATTCGTGAAGCAGAACATGTGGAAGAGTTAAAAAAACGAACTGGAAATCACCGCTTGTTTATTAAAATTACTGTGGAAAGACAGGCACAGGAAAGATTAGTTGAGCTCGATCAAATTTTGAAAAAAAATAATGGAAATACACCAGTGATTTTATACTTTGAAAAAACGAAAAAGACGGTCCGGTTACAATCCAATCAGTGGATTGATCCGAATAACAAGGTAATCGAGGCAATTCGTGCGTTGTTCGGAACAAGCAATGTTGTACTTAAGTAGATCTGTGCAACATTGCTTTTTTTATTCATTCAGTAAGAAAGTCAAATAAAACTTTACAATTAAATTGGTTATGATATATTATTTTAAATATACTTCTGGTCAGACCACTTAGGAAGAGATTAAAAATAAAATTGTCCTTTAGGAGTGGGAAAAATGAATTTAAAAATGGAGGCACTACAATTACACGAAAAGCATCAAGGGAAATTGGAAATTCATTCCAAGGTACCTGTAAAAGATGCAAAAGATTTAAGTTTAGCTTATTCACCAGGAGTAGCAGAACCTTGTCGAGTTATTTTTAATCGACCTGAAACAGTTTATGATTTCACAATGAAGGGCAATACGGTAGCAGTGGTTTCAAATGGAACAGCTGTTTTAGGGTTAGGGAATATCGGTCCTGAAGCTGCCTTACCCGTAATGGAAGGGAAAGCCATCCTTTTTAAAAGCTTTGCCGGAGTTGACAGCATACCACTTTGCTTAAATACTACGAATGTTGATAAAGTAATTGAAACTGTAAAAATATTAGCAGCCAACTTTGGGGGTATCAATCTGGAAGATATAGCTGCTCCACAATGTTTTGAAATTGAGGAGCGGTTAAAAGCAGAAATGGATATACCTGTTTTTCATGATGATCAACATGGGACTGCCATTGTAACGTTAGCCGGTTTGATCAATGCATTGAAATTAACAGGAAAAAACAAGCAAGATCTAAAGGTCGTTGTAAACGGGGCAGGTGCCGCCGGAATTGCGATTATTAAATTAATGCACCATTATGGCATAAAAAATATGATCATGTGTGATACAAAAGGGGCTATTTATGAAGGCCGTCCGTATCGAATGAATCCACAAAAAGACGAAGTCGCTAAGTATACGAATAGAGAGAGAAAAACAGGTAGCCTCTCTGAAGTTATTAAAGGTGCTGACGTTTTCATTGGTGTATCTGTAAAAGGTGTTTTAACGAAAGAAATGATACAAACAATGAATCGAAATCCAATTATATTTGCGATGGCGAATCCTGATCCGGAAATTATGCCTGAAGAAGCGATTGAAGCCGGTGCAGCTGTCATTGGTACTGGTCGATCAGATTATCCGAATCAGGTGAATAATGTATTGGCATTCCCGGGAATTTTCAGAGGAGCTTTAGATGTCCGTGCAACACAAATCAATGAAGATATGAAATTAGCGGCTGTATATGCCATTGCTGGGTTAATACAAGATCATGAACTTTCCAAAGATTATATTTTACCAAAACCATTTGATCCAAATGTTGCTCCAGCAGTAGCAGAAGCGGTTGCAAAAGCTGCAATTGAAACGGGTGTCGCTCAAAAAGAAGTGGATCCCCGTGAAGTATATGAGAAAACTAGACAGTTAGCTACGATTAAATAATAGTGAGTGATATGATGGAGAATCAACAAAGTCAGTCAAAGGTTTATTTAAATATATTAGAAAGAATAAAAGGAATTATTCATGAAAAAAATTTATTGCCCGGTGATAAGCTACCATCAGAACGCGAATTAGCAGATACATTAAATGTCGGGAGATCAAGTGTACGTGAAGCGTTACGGGCAATGGAATTGTTAGGTTTAATTGAAACAAGAAGAGGCGAAGGGACATATGTCGGTCACTTTCATAAACATCAACTAGTAGAGTTATTAGGTTGGTTTGTTTTGCAGAGGGAACATGCAGATAACGATGTAATTGAAACAAGAAAATTGCTTGAAGTCGCTGCCATTATTCAATTAATTACGAAGAAAATACAAATAGATGATGCAGATTGGATAAAGGGTAAGGAAATGAGTAGAACTCGTTTTGTAAATAAACTGATTGAAGCGACAGGGAATGTTTTGCTTGAAAAAATATGGCAAACATTATTGAATTTCGAAAACACTTTTAAGAGGGAAAACGATTCTATTTCAATTGAACAATGTAAGAAATTATTAAACGCCATTCATCATGTAGATACTAAACAAGCAATCTCAATCTATATGAACTTTTTTGATCAACAAACAAAACAAGCTGAGGAATAAAGCAAAACAGATGGCATACTTATATTTTGTAACCGTAAAATTAAGACAAGCTATGAATTCAAGGGGGTAGAACCTTGCTTAAAGATATATTTTCAAAAAACAAGAAAAAATATGCAACGATACCTGTAACACCCTCCAAAAGTGATGTACCAGTTGGTATTATGACAAAGTGTCCTGAATGTAAAAAGGCAATGTTCACAAAAGAGTTAGAACAGCATTTTATGGTTTGCTCACATTGTGATTATCACTTCCCAATCGGTGCAATTGACCGTTTAAATCTTGTCCTTGATGAAGGTTCTTTTGTTGAGCTTGATGCCCAACTAGAATCTGAAAATCCTTTATCCTTTCCAGGCTATAAGGAAAAGCTTGAAAAAGATAAAGTGAAATCCGGAGTGAATGAAGCGATCGTAACAGGGACGGGAACGATTGACAACCGATTAGTTGTGATTGCAGTCATGGATTCTAATTTCCGTATGGGAAGTATGGGTTCGGTCGTTGGTGAAAAAATTAAACGTGCGATCGAAAAGGCAGATGAGTTAAAGGTCCCATTTATCATTTTTACAGCCTCAGGTGGAGCAAGAATGCAAGAAGGCGTACTTAGTTTAATGCAAATGGCAAAAACAAGTGTCGCTTTAAAACGTTTTAGTGATCATGGTGGACTTATTATTACGGTCATGACTCATCCGACAACAGGAGGAGTTTCCGCAAGTTTTGCTTCATTAGGTGATTATAACTTTGCTGAACCCGGTGCGTTAATTGGTTTTTCAGGTAGAAGAATCATTGAACAGACTATACGCGAAAAATTGCCAGATGACTTCCAAACGGCAGAATTTCAATTACAACATGGACAACTTGATGCAATCATCCATCGTAAGGACATGAAGGAGAAACTTTCGCTCATTGTGGAACTTCACTCCTATGGAGGTGAGGAATAATGGTACAAGAGTTAGAATTTGAAAAACCAATCATTGATTTACGGAAGAAAATTCATGAATTAAAAGAAATAACGAAAAAAGCAGATGTAGATTTATCTTCCGAAATTGAGAAATTGGAAAGACGACTTCAAAATTTAGAAGAAGAGATATATTTTAATTTACAACCATGGGATCGTGTGCAAATTGCACGTCATCCAAATCGACCGACAACGTTGGATTATATTGATTATTTATTTGAAGATTTTTTTGAACTACATGGTGATCGTGTTTTCGGTGATGATGAGGCTATCGTTGGAGGAATTGCGAAATATAAAGGTAGACCTGTTACGGTAATCGGTCATCAAAGAGGAAAAGACACAAAAGAAAACATTAGACGGAATTTTGGTATGCCACATCCAGAAGGATATCGTAAAGCATTACGTTTAATGAAACAGGCGGATAAGTTTAATCGTCCAATTATTTGCTTTATCGATACGAAAGGGGCTTATCCTGGAAAAGCAGCAGAAGAACGAGGACAGAGTGAAGCAATTGCCAGAAACCTATTTGAAATGGGTGGTTTTACTGTTCCGATTATTTGTATTGTCATCGGAGAAGGCGGAAGTGGAGGCGCCTTAGGTATTGGAGTTGGAAATCGAGTATATATGCTAGAAAACTCCATTTACTCGGTAATCTCTCCTGAAGGAGCGGCCTCAATTTTATGGAAAGATGCGACCCAAGCAAAGCGGGCAGCAGAATCAATGAAAATAACCGCAACCGATTTACGTGAAATGGGCATTATTGAAGGAATTATTCCGGAAGTTAGAGGCGGCGCTCATCATAATGTAGAAGAACAATCGAAAATCATCGATTCTGTTTTAGAAAAAGCTTTAATCGAATTATCCCATTTGTCACAAGAGGAACTAATTGAGCAACGTTATGATAAATATGCGAAAATTGGTGTCTTCTTTGAAAAAGAACCGACTGAAATAAAATAAAGTTTGTAAATGGAGCAGGATTTTGTGAACGTATCTTTTTGATGCGTTCTTTTTTTCTGAATTAAGATGAATTAGATTTATAAATTTTGATTATGAGAATAGAAAATATAAATTTCTACCAAATTAAGGGGGGAGAGATCAAATCAGTTTAATATTTTACTTTTTAAAGAATTTCAACATTTTCTATGAATGCCTTTTCATTCATAAATCTGTCATATAATTTATTGTCTTCATATATTTATAATGGTATGTTATTTATGGGTCAAGTTAATGATTTAACAAAGTTTTGTTTTAAAAATTTTTCAGACTTTTTACGAATGGGGTGATAAGATGAAAAAAATTGCTGTATTAACAAGCGGCGGCGATTCACCTGGTATGAACGCAGCGATTCGGGCTGTTGTTCGAAAGGGGATTTACCATGGCTTGGAAGTTTATGGTGTATATAACGGCTATCATGGATTAGTTAATGGAAATATTACGAAATTAGAGTTAGGCTCAGTTGGTGATATTATTCAACGAGGCGGTACGATCCTTCGTTCAGCAAGATTACCTGAATTTGCTCAAGTGGAAGTACAGAAAAAGGCATTAGAACAGTTGAATAAATTCGGGATTGAGGGCCTCATCGTCATCGGTGGTGATGGTTCTTACCGTGGTGCAAATGCTTTGACAAAATTAGGATTTCCGTGTATAGGGGTACCAGGGACAATTGATAACGATATTGTTGGAACAGAGATCACGATTGGTTTTGATACAGCATTAAACACGGCAATCAATGCTATTGATAAAATACGTGATACTGCTTCATCCCACGAAAGAACCTTCATTGTTGAAGTTATGGGAAGAGACGCTGGTGATATTGCACTTTATTCCGGTTTAGCTGGTGGTGCAGAAACAATCTTAATTCCTGAGGAAGATGAAAGTATTGATGACATTATGGAACGTTTAAATCGTGGGAAATTAAGAGGCAAGAAACATAGTATTATTGTAGTTGCAGAAGGTGTCATGAGTGGTGTAGAATTAGCCGAAAAATTACGTGAGAAAATTGATTCAGATGTACGTGTATCTGTTCTTGGTCATATTCAACGGGGCGGTACACCAACTGCCAGTGATAGGGTATTAGCCAGTCGATTAGGAGCTCGCGCAGTTGAACTTTTATTGGAAGGTAAAGCTGGTAGAGCGGTTGGTATTGTAGAAAATAAAATTGTGGACAATGCCTTTTCAGATATTATTGATCAACCTCATTATATTGATCGGGGTATTATTCAATTATCAAAAGAATTATCAATTTAAATTAGCAGGAGGATTTTTTATATGAGAAGAACGAAAATTGTATGTACCATCGGACCAGCAAGTGAAAGTGTAGAAAAATTAGTTCAGTTAATAGAAGCTGGAATGAACGTTTGCCGTCTAAACTTTTCACACGGTGACCATGAAGAACATAAACAACGCATTCAAAATATCCGGGAAGCTGAAAAAATTACAGGTAAACATGTTGCGCTTTTACTAGATACAAAGGGTCCAGAAATTCGTACACACAATATGGAAAATGGGGCCATTGAATTAAGAGAAGGTACATCAGTTACGATCTCTATGGAAGAAGTACTTGGAACACCTGAAAGAATTTCTGTTACTTATAGCGGCTTAATTGATGATGTTCATATCGGTTCAAGAATCCTATTAGATGATGGACTAATTGGTCTTGAAGTTACGGATATACATAAAGATAAAGGTGAGATTGTTACAAAAGTATTAAATAACGGTACGTTAAAAAATAAAAAAGGTGTAAACGTTCCAGGCGTATCCGTTAATTTACCAGGTATTACACAAAAAGATGCCGAAGATATTATTTTTGGAATTAGTCAAGGCATTGATTTTATTGCAGCATCCTTTGTTCGCCGTCCAAGTGATGTTTTAGATATTCGTGAGCTCCTAGAAAGACATAATGCAACAGATATTCACATTATCCCTAAAATTGAAAACCAAGAAGGTGTCGATAATATCGACGAAATTCTAGAAGTCAGCGACGGTTTAATGGTTGCTCGTGGTGACTTAGGGGTTGAAATTCCTGCCGAAGAAGTTCCGTTAGTTCAAAAAATGCTTATTAAAAAATGTAATAAATTTGCAAAACCGGTTATCACTGCTACACAAATGCTAGATTCGATGCAAAGAAATCCTCGCCCAACAAGAGCGGAGGCAAGTGACGTAGCAAACGCGATATTTGATGGTACGGATGCGATTATGCTTTCAGGAGAAACAGCTGCAGGTGCTTACCCAGTTGAAGCAGTACAAACAATGCATAGCATTGCATTAAAAGCTGAAAGTGCATTAGATCATAAAGAAATCTTAACTCAACGTAGTAAAGAAATTGATCATAATATTACTGATTCCATTTGCCAATCTGTCGCGCACACGGTCATCAATTTAGATATTAATGCCGTGATTACACCGACGGAAAGTGGAAGTACTGCTCGTATGGTATCAAAATATCGTCCAAAAGCACCGATTGTTGCCGTTACAAACCATGAAAAAGTTAGAAATCAATTATCATTAGTTTGGGGCGTTTATCCACAAATAGGACAAGACGCTAGTTCGACGGATGAAATGTTAGATATTTCCGTTAATCAAGCACTACAAAGTGGCATTGTAAAACATGGTGATACGGTTGTGATTACAGCCGGAGTTCCTGTTGGTAAAGCAGGTACAACAAATATTATGAAAGTACATTCTGTAGGAAATTCTTTAGTAAAAGGTCAAGGTATCGGTAGAAAACATGCAGTTGGAAAAATTGTAATTGCTAAAAATAGTCAAGAAGCATTAGAAAAAGTGACGGAAGGTTCAATCCTAGTTACTTATATGACTGATCGTGATATGGTCCCAGCTATTGAAAAATGTAGTGCAATCATTACCATTGAAGGTGGCTTAACTAGTCACGCAGCTGTAGTTGGTTTAAATCTTGGACTACCGGTTGTTGTAGGCGTGAAAGATGCTTTTGAAATATTTAGTGAGGGACAAGTCGTAACTGTGGACGCAAGTACTGGTCTAATTTACGAAGGTCGTAATCGTGTTTTATAATTAAAAAGAACAGAGATCTTTAATTGTTTTTCTTTTGGCGGTGATATATATGAAATTGTTGATCCCAATCATGATCATTTTTCCTGCATTGGAAATTGGTGTTCTTCTCTGGTCAGGTTTTAGATTAGGTGTATGGAACACGGTCCTTCTCATTATGTTAACCGGGATTTTAGGCGTATTTTTTGCTCGTAAACAAGGATTTGAAATTATGCAGAAAATGAGGGCTGCATTACAAAACGGTCATCCACCTGGTGAAGTATTGCTCGATGGCTTTTGCATTATGATGGGTGGAATTCTGCTTATTCTTCCTGGATTTATTTCAGACATTATGGGATTCATCTTCTTATTGCCGCCAACAAGAGCTTTAGTAAAACCCTTTTTGATAAAGTGGCTTAAAAACCGTGCGAAACGGACAACCACTTTTATTATTCGTTAATGGATACAGGCTACAAAAAGTAGCCTGTTTTTTTATTCCCCACATTATCCCTTAATAAATAACCAAATGTTTTTTAGTACCTCGGTTTTATAAAGTGTACTTATGATGACAGCTATAAACGGTCCGATAAATAGCCCAGCAATGCCAAATATCTGTATGCCGACAAAGATGGAGACTAAAGAAGCTAACGGACTGATACCGATATTGGTTGAAACAATTTTCGGTTCCATTAATTGCCGCTGGACAATAATAACGATATATAGGACGGCTAATCCAATCCCTAAATAATAATTTTCAATGATCAATTGATAACTGATCCACGGAATAAACACAATGCCTGTCCCTAGATATGGTAACAGATCGATTAATCCAATAATAAACGCTAAGGCTAATGCATATTCGACACGTAAAATTATCAAACCAACAAATACAATAATGCCAGAAATGGTAATCAAGATTAGTTGAGCTCGAAAAAAACCAAACAAAGCTTTCCGTAATTCTAAGTACACTTTCATACCGCTCTGTTTAAAAGGCATCGGCAAATATTTTCCTACCATTCTTTTCAGCTTGTACCAATCTTTACTAATAAAAAAAGTTCCTGCAATCGTAAAAAAGAAAACGGTTGCTGCATTCGGAAACCAAGAAAGAATCGTCGGGATTTTTGTGAGGAGCGTTTGTAAAAGTCCTGCAATTGTTCCAGCAATATTCGTTCCTAGTTCATTAATTTTTGTCGTAATTGTTTCTTGTTGATCATCAGGAAGATGGTTTAAAAAACTACCGATTTCTTGAAAAAAAGGGATTACAGTTTTCGTTATCCAATTTTCTATAAATCCAACCATTTGGTAAATATAATCTGGTAATGTTTCAGCAAAATAATTGGCACCTGAGATCAATTGTGCAATGAGCAAAGTTAGTAAACTAGCAAGTAACCCAAACATTAATATAAGAACGATTAAAACAGCGATTACCCTTGGGAGTCTTGCATAAACTTGCAAAAAATTAACGATCGGATTCATAAAAAAAGCAATGATCCAGGCCAGCAAAAATGGATAAAGCAAGGAGGACAAGTAAAAACTTCCGAAAATGATAAGAATGATAATACCAATGATAAAGGAAAATCTCATAAAGCGATAAAAATGGATCGTATTCAAAAAATTTCCTCCTAAAACGTTCTGATACTACTATTTTATTGTCCAAATCTCAAGATAAAACTGAATGACCATTTTTATGCTGAAAATTTTTTCGAAAAAAATAGACCAATTTCAACAAATTTTAAAAAAATGGGTGGATTGTAAAAAGTGTGACCAAACGCACAAAAATGATTAAAATAGAAAAAATCAGTCGTCAGGCAGAAAAAAAGAACTTAATCGAAACATATTAAAAACATATCGAATTAAAATTTTTTTGAAAAAATAATATAATATTCACATTTTCGTCACTTTCCATTCACAAATCGAGATTTTTTAGTTATAATAGTTTCAAAGAAATAAATAAAATGACTATTTCTTCTTCTTTGAAAAAAGTTTCTTGTAAGCATTTTCACTTTTAAAATCAATGATTTTATACTAAAATTTATTATGACCGTCTATTTTATTTTTCCGTCTTGAATGAATAGTTGTTCATTGAAGAGGAAAAAAATGGATACATACTTATCATTATCCATTCATTACGAATCAAGGGGGATTACGATTAAATTATTAAAATAAGTAATTTAATGAAAGGGGAATGTTTCATGACAGCAACAAAAGGTTTAGAAGGGGTAATTGCTGCGAATTCAACAATCAGTTCCATTATTGATGACAAATTAACTTATGTTGGATATGATATTGATGATTTAGCTGAGAATGCATCTTTTGAAGAAGTTGTTTATTTATTATGGCATCGTCGTTTACCTAATAAAGTAGAATTAGAAGATTTTAAGATTCAATTGGCGAATAATGCAGAAATTCCAAATGAAGTCATAGAACAATTAAAAGCGTATCCAAAAAATGTCCATCCAATGGCCATCTTACGCAGTGCGATATCTGTATTAGGTTTATACGATGAAGAAGCAGATGAACAAACATCTGAAGCGAACTATCGTAAAGCCATCCGCATTCAAGCTAAAATCCCTACTGTAGTAACTGCATTTGCTAGAATTAGACAAGGCTTAGAACCAGTTGCACCACGCAAAGATTTAGGTTTTGCAGCGAACTTCCTGTATATGTTAAAAGGGGAAGAGCCAGATGAAATCGCTGTGGAAGCGTTTGACAAAGCATTAGTTCTTCATGCTGATCATGAACTTAATGCATCTACTTTTACTGCACGTGTATGTGTAGCTACTTTATCTGATATCTATTCTGGTATTGCATCGGCCATCGGTGCTTTAAAAGGACCTTTACATGGTGGTGCAAACGAACAAGTTATGAAAATGTTAACAGAAATCGGCGATATTGATCATGTGGAATCCTACATTAATGAAAAATTTGCTAACAAAGAAAAAATTATGGGCTTCGGTCACCGTGTGTATCGTCAAGGGGATCCACGTGCCAAACACTTAAAAGTAATGTCTGAAAAATTGACGAAATTAACAGGCGAGCCAAAATGGTATGAAATGTCTGTTAAAATAGAAGAGCTCGTCACAAGCAAAAAACCATTACCAGCCAATGTTGACTTTTACTCAGCTTCTGTATACCATAGTCTTGGAATTGAACATGACTTATTCACATTGATTTTTGCTGTAAGTCGTACATCAGGTTGGCTAGCACATATTATGGAACAATATGAAAATAACCGCATTATCCGTCCACGTGCAGAATACGTTGGACCAGGTAAACGTCCATATGTTCCACTAGAGGAAAGATAATCACAATTACGTTTGTATATTCTCATAGATTGAGAATTTACTATAGAATAGAAGGTTAGGAGAGTTACTAGTTTCCTAACCTTTGATCACGATGATGGAGGGAAAGATACATGACACAAGGAGAAAAAATCACAGTAACAAATGGGGTATTAAATGTCCCAAACAATCCAATTATTCCTTTTATCGAAGGTGACGGTACAGGACCAGATATTTGGGCTGCAGCATCTCGCGTTCTTGATGCCGCTGTTGAAAAAGCTTATAACGGCGAAAGAAAAATTGTTTGGAAAGAAGTTTATGCTGGAGAAAAAGCATTCAATAAAACAGGTGAATGGTTGCCTCAAGAAACATTAGATACCATTCGTGAAAATATTATTGCCATTAAAGGACCTCTTACTACTCCAATTGGGGGAGGAATTCGTTCTTTAAACGTTGCTCTTCGCCAAGAACTTGATTTATTCGTATGTTTACGTCCAGTTCGTTGGTTTGAAGGTGTTCCTTCACCAGTAAAACGACCACAAGATGTAGACATGGTTATTTTCCGTGAAAATACAGAAGATATTTATGCTGGTGTTGAATACAAAGAAGGCACACCTGAAGTGAAAAAAGTACTAGATTTCTTACAAAATGAAATGGGTGTGAAGAAAATCCGCTTCCCTGAAACTTCAGGTATCGGTATTAAACCGGTTTCGAAAGAAGGTACAGAACGTTTAGTACGTGCTGCTATTAACTATGCAATTAAAGAAGGTAGAAAATCAGTTACACTTGTACATAAAGGTAACATTATGAAATTTACTGAAGGTGCCTTCAAAAACTGGGGTTATGAATTAGCTGAAAGAGAATTCGGCGATAAAGTATTTACTTGGGATGAATATGATCGTATTAAAGAAAAAGAAGGTGTAGAAGCAGCAAACAAAGCGCAAGCTGAAGCTGAAGCAGCAGGAAAAATCATTATCAAAGATGCTATTGCCGACATCTTCTTACAACAAATCTTAACTCGACCACGTGAATTTGATGTTGTCGCTACGATGAACTTAAATGGTGACTATATCTCTGACGCACTAGCTGCACAAGTTGGTGGAATTGGTATTGCTCCAGGAGCAAACATTAACTATGAAACTGGTCATGCAATCTTTGAAGCAACACACGGTACTGCTCCGAAGTATGCAGGTTTAGATAAAGTGAACCCATCTTCTGTTCTACTTTCTGGTGTATTAATGTTAGAACATCTAGGTTGGAAAGAAGCAGCTGATTTAATTATCGGTTCCGTGGAAAAAACGATTTCTTCCAAAGTCGTTACTTATGACTTCGCACGTTTAATGGAAGGTGCAACTGAAGTTAAATGTTCCGAATTTGCTGATGAATTAATTCGAAATCTATAATTCTTTTCTGAAACTCAAAATTAAAAAATAGAATTTAATAAGGTTTTTACAATGAGCTGTTCCGAATATGCATCAAGTTTGCTAGGAACAGCTCATTGTGTATTTATAATCCTGTAAGGAGGCAAAACAATGACGTTGAAACGTAAGAAAATTTCTGTAATAGGTGCTGGATTTACTGGAGCAACTACAGCATTTTTAATTGCTCAAAAAGAATTAGGCGATGTCGTTCTCGTTGATATTCCCCAAATGGAAAATCCGACAAAAGGAAAAGCCCTTGACATGTATGAAGCCTCTCCAGTCCTTCAATTTGATGCAAAAATACATGGAACCTCCAAATATGAAGAGACTGCAAATTCGGATATTGTCATTATTACAGCTGGTATAGCCCGTAAACCAGGCATGAGTCGCGATGATTTAGTTCAAACGAACGAAAAAATTATAAAAAAAGTGACAAAAGAAGTTGTCAAGTATTCCCCAAATTCCATTCTTCTAGTGTTAACCAATCCTGTTGATGCGATGGCTTATACCGCTTATAAAGAGTCCGGATTTCCAAAAAACAGAGTGATTGGTCAATCCGGAGTTTTAGATACTGCTCGATTCCGAGCCTTTGTGGCAGAAGAATTAAATATTTCAGTTAAAGATGTTACCGGGTTTGTATTAGGTGGTCATGGTGATGATATGGTTCCTCTTGTTCGTTACTCCTATGCTGGCGGTATTCCTTTAGAAAAACTAATCTCTAAAGAACGATTGGAAGCGATTGTGTCCAGAACTCGAACAGGTGGAGGCGAAATTGTTGGTTTATTAGGAAATGGCAGTGCATATTATGCACCAGCAGCTTCACTAGTTGAAATGGTTGAAGCAATTGTAAAAGATCAACGTCGAATTTTACCGGCAATTGCTTATCTAGAAGGGGAATATGGATTTCAAGATCTTTATTTGGGTGTCCCAACCATTCTTGGAGCGAATGGTATTGAAAAAATCATTGAATTAGAGTTAACAAATGATGAGAAAGCAGCACTAAAAAAATCTGCAGATTCTGTTAAAAAGGTACTGGCTATTTTAGACCAATAGTCCGTAATCAAAGTGTTGCTCACCTTACTGTTTAATAGAAATGGGATACATCCTTTTCCTTATAGTATAGATACGAAAACTTCACTTGATCGCTTTAATGTAATACTTAAGACTCCTTTTGTTTAAATGGTAAGGTTGATATAATAAAATTGAGTTGGATGATTGGGGTTATTAAAATTAATGGAGGAACCTGTCGAATGAGTAAAAAAGTTTTAGTTGTCGATGATGAAGAATCAATTGTAACATTACTTGAGTACAATTTAAGTCAAGCGGGATATGAAGTGATCACAGCATATGATGGAGAAACAGGATTACAAAAGGCGAAGAATGAAAACCCAGATTTTATTGTACTGGATTTAATGTTACCGAAAATGGACGGGATGGAAGTTTGTAAAGAACTTCGAAATGATCAAATTACTACACCAATTCTTATGTTGACGGCAAAAGACGATGAGATTGATAAAGTGTTAGGACTAGAACTTGGTGCTGATGATTATATGACAAAACCTTTCAGTCCAAGGGAAGTTGTTGCAAGAGTAAAAGCCATCTTACGAAGAACACAAAATTTTGTTAATCCAAATGGGCAAGAAGAGGATCATATTAAGAAAATCAAAATTGGTGAATTAGTGATTTTGCCAGAACAATATGAAGTATACCTTCATGATGAGTTATTAGAATTTACACCAAAAGAATTCGAACTATTATTATATTTAACACAAAACAAAGGGAGAGTTTTAACACGTGATCAATTATTGAATGCCGTTTGGAATTATGATTTTGCCGGTGATACAAGAATCGTCGATGTACATATTAGTCATTTACGTGAGAAAATCGAAGCGAATTCCAAAAAACCCCAATATATTAAAACCATTCGTGGTTTAGGATACAAACTTGAGGAGCCAAAAGGATGAAAAAGTTGCGCTTTAAATTTCAATTTGCACTTTTCTTGTTGGTTGTCATTGTCTTTATTGGTTTAGGGTTCTGTTTAGGACAACTTTTTAAAAATCAATATTTAGAAACCTACCATAAAGAACTCGAAAAACAAGGTCAACTCATTGCGCAACAAATTGAAAATAATGGTGGCATCTCAAATTTTAAAGAAACTGATTTTAAATTATTACAGAATATAACTGACTCGAGAATTTCCATCCGGAATTTGGATGGAAATATCATTTTTGATAGTGGTTTGAACGAAGATTTTTATTATAAAAATGATGAAGTCATTGCTGGAATTGTAAAAAAAATACATAGAGATGAAAACGGGATTGAGCATATTGGACGAGGTTTTGACATTACATATTATTGGGAAATCATTGGGAGTGTTGAACAGCCGGACGGTCTATTAATTTTGGCTACAACGCATGATTCATTAAAGGAAGCCTATCATCAATTATGGTTCATTCTTTTCATTATATTAACCATAGCTTTTCTTATCATATTGTTTATTAGTTCCCGTATTATTTCAAGTTTTACTAGACCTGTGGAATCTGCTGTTAAAACCGCAATTGAACTTGCAAAAGGAAATTATCAAGCGAGAACCTATGAAGATTATAATAGTGATTTTAGCATGCTAAATACATCGATCAATATTTTAGCAAGAAATTTACAACGAATCACAAAAGAACAAGAAATGCATAATGATCGATTAACAACCGTCATTGAAAATATGGGAATCCCCCTCATCTTAATCGATGATAAAGGTTATGTAAAACTGAGCAATCAAATTTACAACAACGTTTTTCGAATTCAGCATGAAGATCTTATTGGAAAGAACTATTTAGATGTCATTGAACATAAGGAAATTAAACAAATCATTGAAGAAGTTTTCCTTACTGAGCAAAAAATTCGTAAACAAGTTATTATTCCGATTAATATACAGCGGAAACATTTTGAAGTTTATGGTGCTCCAATCATAAGTTTTAATAATGAATGGAAAGGAATTGTCCTTGTTTTTCATGATATTACAGATATAAAAAAGTTAGAGCAGATTCGTAAAGATTTTGTGGCGAATGTTTCCCATGAATTGAAAACCCCTATTACATCGATAAAGGGCTTTTCTGAAACGCTTTTAGACGGTGCGATGTATGATCAAAATGCCTTGAAATCATTTTTACAAATTATTTTAAAAGAAAGCGACCGACTACAATCATTGACGCACGATCTTCTTGAGTTATCTCGTATTGAACAAGATGGGTTCAAATTAAATATAGGGAAAGTTAAGTGTTTAACAATGTTAAAAGAACTGAAAGAATCACTTGATCAACAAGCAGAGGATAAACAAATTCATTTGGAAATTCATGGGGAAGACGTAACAATTGAAGGTGACAAGCCACGATTACAACAAATCTTTATCAATTTAATGGCAAATGCATTAGCTTATACACCATCAAAGGGTCGAGTAGATGTTTATATTAAAGATGTCAAAGACCACGTTGAAATATCGGTAAAAGATACAGGGATCGGGATAGAGCAAGATGAAATTCCTCGTATATTTGAACGGTTTTATCGGGTTGATAAAGCTAGAAGCCGATATTCCGGTGGTACAGGACTAGGGCTTGCTATCGTGAAACATTTAGTTGAGGCTCATAAGGGCGAATTGGATGTAAAGAGTGAATTAGGAAAAGGCTCTACCTTTACCGTGAAGCTAAAGAAGAAATTTCCTCATTAGGCAAACGTTCACAAATCATTTACATATTTTTACAACGACTTTATATTGGGTTTACAAGGGGTTGATATCATAATGATGAAAACCCCATCATCCAAGAACTGGATGTCGAAAGGCGAAGTGACCCCACTTCGTCTTTTCTTTGTTTTTACAACATTGTTAATCGCTTTTATATTTAATCTAATAAGTTTTAAATGTTTGAATTTTTATTTTATAATATATAAAAATATAAAATTGATACGAAAATGTATTAATTTTGACATATGAGAAGAAGTTTAGAAATTTTATAGAAATAAATGAAACTATTTTAATTTTATTCCGTATATATTAGCAGTGAGTTTGAAAAGAAAGGGTGGTTTTATGGCGAGTTTAAGACAAATTTATGTCACTACAGGAATCATTATTGGGATCATTTTATTAGGTTTAATCGCGTTTACATCTTGGTATACGGTCGATGAATCGGATCAAGCAGTTATCCTAACCTTTGGAAAAGCTGAGGAAACCGTCACTGAACCTGGTTTGAAATTTAAGCTACCGTGGCCAATTCAATCGGTTGAAAAAGTATCAAAGGAAACATATAGTTTACAATTTGGATTTGGTGATGAAGCCAACGAAGCAGATGCCAAAATGATCACCGGGGATGAAAATATCGTTTATGCAGATTTAGTTGTTCAATATAAAATTGCAGATCCGGTGAAATACTTATTTAATGCCGAAAAACCAAGAGAAATTCTTTATGATGCAACAAGTGCATCTCTTCGGAGTATTATTGGAAGTTCTCAAATCGATGATGCTTTAACCGATGGTAAAGCAGAAATCGAAGCGGAAGTTTGGGAGTTGTTAACCCGATTAGTGGAAGACTATGATATCGGTGTTTCAATCCAAGCTGTAAAATTACAAGATGTTGAGCTTCCAAATGATGAAGTTCAAAAGGCATTTACAAAAGTAACCGATGCTAGGGAAACGATGCAAACAAAATTAAACGAGGCTGAAAAATATAAAAATCAAAAGATCAATGAAGCAGAAGGGGAAGTCGAAGCCATTATTTCTAGAGCTGAAGGGGAAAAGGCTGCTCGTATTGAAGAAGCCCGTGGTAATGTAGCCGTATTTAATAGCTTATTATCAGAATATAAGAAGAGTCCACAAGTTACACGTGACCGTTTAGTGATTGAAACCCTTGAAAGAGTACTTCCTGATGCGCAAATTTATATTATGAACGATGACAGTGGAACATTAACCTACTTACCGCTTAATCCAATTCAAAATACCCAACAGCCGAATGCGAATACTTCCGAACAAGAAAATGAGGAAGGAAGTGAAAATAATGAGTAACGATAATATTATTGATATGGAAAAAGTACGCAAAGATTTTCCATTTCGGAAATGGATTAAAATGGGAATTTTCTTCATCCTCATCATTGCCCTTTTGGTGATTATTTTAACGAATATGTTTATTGTTAAAGAAGGCGAATATAAAATTGTCCGTCAATTTGGTGAGATTACACGGGTGATTGATGAACCCGGTATTCATTTTAAAGTTCCATTTATCCAATCGGTAACAACATTACCAAAATACCAAATGACGTTAAATGTTGATGAATCTGAAATTACGACGAGAGATAAGAAACGAATTATTATTGATAACTATGCCGTTTGGAAAATTGTTAAACCTGAAGATTTGATCATGAATGCCAGAACGGTTGAAAGTGCAGAGGCACGTATGTCAGAATTTATTTATTCTGAGGTACGGGAAATGTTTGGACGACTCGAATATGGAGAAATTATTAACGACGGTGAAGTTTCTTCCCGTGCAAGTTTAAACGATCGTGTTACAGAGGCAGTAAATGAATCATTGAAAGAAAGTAAATATGGAATCGAAGTTATTGATGTTCGGATTAAGCGAACAGATTTACCAGAAGAGAACGAACAGTCAGTATATACACGGATGATTAGTGAGCGGGAATCAACTGCACAAGATTATTTATCCCAAGGGGACGCTCGGAAAAATGCGATTATGGCTGAAACGGATAAACAAGTAACGGAAATGATTTCAAAAGCTGAAGCCGATGCTCAAGAGATTCGAGCTCAAGGTGAAGGTGAAGCAGCGCGAATTTATAATGATGCTTTCTCGAAGGATCCGGAGTTTTATAATCTTTATCGGACTTTAGAATCTTATAAGAAAACGATCGATGATCAAACGGTGATTATTTTACCGTCAGACTCACCTTATGCTCGATTGCTTCAAGGATATATTGAATAACGCTTACCAAGAGAAATTGAATACGTAGGAATACATAGCCGTCATTTTCCTTTTCTGCATTGTCCATGGTAGAATAAGGAGAGGAAAGACGGCTTTTCTTTTTTACATTAGGAATAAATATAAGATGAATCGATTTTTAACAGGCTGAGGTCAAAACAATACATCCATTACCTCAACAAATATGGATGATGGAGGTAGAAAACATTGGAGAAAAAAATTGTCTTGATTGATGGGAATAGTGTAGCTTACCGGGCATTTTTTGCTCTACCCCTTTTAAATAATGATAAAGGAATTCATACGAATGCCATATATGGTTTTGCGATGATGCTCGATAAAATTTTAGCAGAAGAAAAACCATCCCATGTGTTAGTAGCTTTTGATGCAGGAAAAACGACTTTTCGCCATGAAACATTTGAGGAATACAAAGGTGGTCGGCAAAAAACGCCGCCAGAGTTGTCGGAACAGTTTCCGTATATTCGCAAACTGCTAGATGCTCATGGCATTCGTCATTATGAATTAGAAAATTTCGAAGCGGATGACATTATCGGTACGCTCTCGAAACAAGCGGAAGAAAAAGGCTATGATGTAAAAATTGTCTCCGGGGACCGGGATTTAACACAGCTTGCAACCGATAAAACAACCGTCCTCGTTACGAAAAAAGGCGTAACCGATATGGAAAAGTATACCCCGGAACATATTCAAGAAAAATATGGCATCTCCCCTTTACAAATTATCGATATGAAAGGTTTAATGGGGGATACTAGTGACAATATTCCAGGTGTTCCAGGTATTGGAGAAAAAACGGCAATCAAATTATTAAAAGAGTTCGAATCTGTAGAAAAGGTACTAGACTCTATTGAGCAAGTAAAAGGGAAAAAGTTAAAGGAAAATTTAACAACATATAAAGATCAAGCCATTTTAAGCAAAAAACTTGCAACCATATACAGGGAAGCACCGATCGAAGTGGGGATTGATGAAACAAGCTATTCTGGTCCGAATAAAGACCAATTAGTCACATTATATAAAGAACTTGGTTTCCAGTCATTACTTGATAAATTAGATGATTCTTTCACGATTGAAGAGGACACCTTAACGGAAATACAATATGAAATTGTAGAAAATGTGACGAAAGATGTATTAAAAGAAGACAGTGCTTTTTATGTAGAAATAATTGAAGATAATTATCATTACGCACCTATATTAGGATTTTCAATTAGTAATGAAGCAGGAAACTTCTATATCCCATTTGACGTGGCAAAACAATCGGCAGATTTAAAAGCATGGTTAGAAGATGAATCGATGCGAAAATATGTATATGATGCGAAACGAACCATTGTCGCCTTGAACAAATTGGGGATCGGAATACAAGGAATTGAATTTGATCTACTTTTAGCTTCTTACATATTGAATCCGTCAGAAAACATTCATGATTTTAGCGATGTGGCAAAAGCCCATAACTACAACCAAGTTCAGTCCGATGATACCGTTTATGGTAAAGGTGCAAAAAGGCAAAACCTTACTGATGAAGAGCGGGCAGAAACGGTCGTACGCAAAGCTAAAGCAATATATGATCTAAAGGATCGATTAATTTCAGAACTTGAAAAAAATGATCAGTATACGTTATTTACAGATCTAGAGATGCCGCTTTCTGTTATTTTAGCAAATATGGAAAGTGTCGGAGTGCGTGTTGATATCGATCGATTAAAAGAAATGGGCAATGAGTTTAAGGAGCAATTAAAATCAATTGAGGAAAAAATATATGAACTGGCTGGTGAAACTTTTAACATTAATTCACCAAAACAATTAGGGGTAATTTTATTTGAAAAGCTTGGTTTACCAGTAATTAAAAAAACGAAAACAGGATATTCTACGTCAGCGGATGTCCTTGAAAAATTGGAATCTAAGCATGAAATTGTCGCTTTAATTTTACATTATCGCCAACTAGGCAAACTGCAGTCGACATATATTGAAGGGTTATTAAAAATGGTGAATCCGGAAGATCAAAAGGTTCACACTCGTTTCCAACAGGCGTTAACCCAGACAGGAAGACTTAGCTCAACTGATCCGAACTTACAAAATATTCCAATTCGCATGGAAGAAGGGCGAAAAATTAGACAAGCCTTTGTTCCGTCTGAAAAAGATTGGGTCATCTTTTCAGCCGATTATTCACAAATTGAATTGCGGGTATTAGCTCATATTTCAGGTGATGAACGTCTTATCGATGCTTTTAAACATGAAATGGATATTCATACGAAAACAGCGATGGACGTTTTCCATGTGGAAAAGGATGAAGTGACAAGCAATATGCGCAGACAAGCAAAGGCGGTCAACTTTGGAATCGTTTATGGAATCAGTGATTATGGTCTTTCTCAAAGTTTAAAAATCACGCGGAAAGAAGCTGGTGAATTCATTGAACGTTATTTCCAAAGTTACCCGCAAGTAAAGCAATATATGGAAGATATCGTGCAAGAAGCAAAATTAAAAGGGTATGTAACAACTTTATTAAATCGGAGACGTTATATTCCTGAAATTACAAGTCGGAATTACAATCTCCGAAGTTTTGCGGAACGGACAGCAATGAATACCCCGATTCAAGGTAGTGCAGCTGATATTATTAAAAAAGCAATGATTGATATGGCTGCTCGGTTAGAAAAAGAACAACTACAAGCAAGATTGCTCCTACAAGTCCATGACGAGCTTATTTTTGAAGCACCGAAGGATGAAATAGAAAAATTAATTGAAATTGTACCTGACGTGATGGAGAATGCTGTTACGTTAGATGTGCCGTTAAAAGTGGATTATTCCTATGGTCCAACATGGTTTGATGCAAAATAATCTTTTCTTTTAAAAGATTTTTTACCATAAATTAACGATTGACGCTATTTTCAGTGCATTGATACGCTTAAGAGAGACTTGCATCTGTTAATAGCGTTCTCTTTTTTTTAAATAGATATAAAACAACAAAGTGATAAAGGGAGCAAAGGAGACTATGCCAGAGTTACCAGAAGTAGAAACGATTAAACGAACGTTGGAATCGCTTGTTATCGGAAAACAAATTGAAGATGTCGATGTGTTTTGGCCGAAAATTATTAAAAATCCTCCTGATGTAGAGGCGTTTACTGTAATGTTAAAGGGACAAACAATACGTTCCATGGGGCGAAGAGGGAAATTTATTCTGTTTTATCTTGATGATATGACCCTTGTTTCCCATTTGCGAATGGAGGGAAAATATGGGGTTTATTCGAGTGAACAACCGAAGGATAAACATACCCATGTTATCTTTTCTTTTACAGATGGCAGTCAGCTACGCTATCACGATGTTCGGAAATTTGGTACGATGCATGTTTTTCCGAAGGGAGAGGAAATGCTTCACCAACCGCTAAACCAATTAGGCCCCGAACCTTTTTCAGCGGAATTTACGAGTTTTTATTTAGAAGAGAAGATCGCAAAAACGACACGGAATATAAAAGCGGTTTTACTGGACCAGACGATTGTAACTGGATTAGGGAATATATATGTAGATGAATCACTTTATCGGGCACAAATACATCCAGAGCGAGTGGCAAGTTCGTTAGATCATGGCGAGGTCAAAAAGCTTCACCAAGCCATTATTGAAACACTAAGCGAGGCAGTAGAAAAAGGCGGGAGCACCATCCGTTCCTATGTAAATTCCCAGGGACAAATTGGGATGTTTCAACTTGAATTAAATGCCTATGCTCAAGAAGGAACACCTTGTAAACGTTGCGGTACGACAATAGAAAAAAGGAAAGTTGCCGGTCGTGGGACACATTTCTGTCCGAAGTGTCAGCGGAAATAGAACGTCGATTGTAATGAACGCTTATATATTGTATTTTTTGCAATAGGATAAAAAACTTAGTGTATTCGCCTAATTTGAATGAACGAGGGAAGGGCTCCTTTCATACGATAATGTAGCTAACGTTATCGTGGAAGGAGTCTTTTTTCATGCTAGAAATCTATTCGTTATTATTGCTTGCCTTTGCAGTTAGTATGGATAGTTTTAATGTAGGGTTCACATACGGCATGAGAAGAATAGCAATTCCGCTATATGCGATTATTATAATTGCCTGCTGTTCCTCGTTTTCATTATATATTGCGGAGTTGCTTGGAAGTTTATTTGGCGTTTTTTTGACACCGAATATAGGTCAAAAGATTGGTGGTAGTATATTAATTCTTTTAGGTATTTGGGCCTTGTATCAATGTTTTCGTTCATTACAAGAAAACAAAAAGCAAGAATATCAGATTCAACAATCGCAAGAGGAAAAGGTATTGTTAAAGTTTGAGATAAAATCGATCGGTGTTGTCATTCATATTTTGAAAAGACCAATGACAGCGGATCTGGATAAATCTGGAACGATTAATGGTTTTGAAGCTGTTCTTTTAGGAACGGCGTTATCCCTTGATTCCTTTGGTGCAGGAATAAGTGCATCCATGCTCGCTTTTTCACCGGTTCTATTAGCCGTTACCGTAGGAGTGATGAGTGCAATATTAATAGTAGCTGGATCATGGTTTGGAAAGTCCATTGGTGAGAATAAATGGGCGAAGCATATTTCTATTTTACCTGGTTTATTACTGATTTTTATTGGACTTTGGAAGATTTAGCGTGTTGTTGCAGAAAGTAGATAATAGGGGTGTTGTGAACACAGAAAATATGATGTGTTAAAAGGTAGAATGTTTTATTGGTACGATGAAAACTGTATTTTTGGAAGTGGAGAGGAAAAAGCGTGTTCAT
>CADBNU010000001.1 GCA_902796085.1 Heyndrickxia coagulans | reverse complement strand
TTTTTTTACAATTATTCCTATTTATTTACACAAATTTTATCGTTTATACTATTAATTTACTTCTTCCTGTCTTAAATAAATAAACAAAGATAAAGATGATGAGTCCATAAAAAAACAGGTAGATTCATCCACCTGTTTGCTTAGCGAAATAAACAGTTAATTCTCCTTTGAATTCGCATATAATTTAACATTAATCTTGCATGTCTTCCTTCAACTGTATATGGGTTTTGCAAACGACTTAGCCGTTCTATAAAGAGACTATCACAGTAGCAATAATCCCCCGTTCTCTGGTAACAAAGATCATGTTCTCGACAAGCAGCATCTACGGCATTAATCGGTGCACCAGGTCCACTACACCCAGGTCCACACCAATTATACCCTGGAAAAATACAAAAACGTGGCCCTCTCCTTCTTTGCGGTCCTCTCCTTCTTTTATACAAGATTGTTATACACCTCATTTTTACAAATACAGATTTATTATAAATTATGTTGTTTTAAAAACTTTGCATAGTTATATGACCAACAAAAAATGAAATATTCATATTTTTAAAGAGCCCCATTCATGAGGCTCTCTATCCAGTAAAAATCTTTAACGAATATCTTGCGCACCATAAACTTGAGCTTGTACCCAAAAAAACATGAGCACTAAAAATGAATATAGACTGTTTTCCAATAGTCTGCTTATCACATTTTCTTTACTTGCATGTTTTGTAATTTTACTAATTTATCTTCATAAATTTTTTGTTTATTACGCTTCTTATATCTACGATAAAAATCAATTAAAGCTGCTAACCCTTCTTCTAAAAGTTCCACACTTTTTACTTTGGATAGAATTTCAAATCCCTGCTCATAGAATTGCTCAGCCTTTTTCAGATCAGGTCTCATTAGATTTTCATAGCAATAGCCTATTCGCATGTAAGTTAACCCTTTTTCTTCTCGACAACTTGTTGACATGAGTTGATTATAGATTATTCGGGCTTGCTCATAATAATTTAATGCCGTTTCAAACTGTTTTTGCTGTAAAAAGTTAAAGGCTAATGCTTGCAACGTATCCGCATAGCTTTTTGAAACTTTATGTCCCGTTTGTTCTAAACCTTGTAAAAATTTTGTATACATTTGAAATGCTTGTTCATATTTCTTTTCTAAAGAATAAATTTTACCTAATCCGTATAAAAATTGCATCCGAATATTCGCAAATGATTCAGAAATCGGTAACCCCTTTTCTAAATATAATTTAGCTTTATCTAGCTCATTCATTTTAATCGATATCATGCCAATTTTTGAGTAAATAAAAACAATCATCGCTTGATTATGTCGATCTTGTTTTTCAATTACTTGACATGCTTTTTTATAATAATTGATCGCGCGTGGATAGTTGGCTATATTTTCGTCTATTTCGCCAAGCATTAAATAAGCTTTTAAAATATACTTTTGGGCTTGTTCACCCAATTCTTGAAAGATGTTTAAAGCTTTCATAATGTTACTTCGTGCTTGTTTTAAATCTTTATAATAATCAATCTCACCAATTCGAAGTAAGATCAAAGCTTCACCAAATTTGTCTTCTGCATCAATCTTCTTATTTAGTATATTTTCATAAAGGGATAATGCCTGATCATACTTTTCAAGCTCTATATAAGCATTTGACATAACCTGAATTAATTCAATAAAAATGGGATGCTCTTCTGGAAGTTTCTTACGAAAATAGTCCAATGCTTTTTCTAATTGAGCAATGCCACCTGGATAATTTTCCTCTTCAAAAAATAACTTTCCTAACGCTTTATAAGTTAAGCCATATGCAATAAAATCCTCTGGGCTATGGCGATCAAGCCAATTTAATAGATTAGCAGAGTATATGCGAGCCTTTTTGTATTGTTTATATTCAGTTTCAAGGGCAATATACTCTAAATACGTTTGAATAATCACATTTGCATGAGCATCATCAATTAAAAAAACAGAATTTAACGCCTCACGAAAATATCCTGCCGAACGATCATAGTTTCGGATTGATTTAAAATATGAGCCAAGAACAGACTGGGCTTGAAACTTCAGATTTATATCTATGCTACGATCAGATACATAGTGTTCTATTTTTCTTACAATAGTTTTTTGTCTATCCTCTTGATCAAGATTACGTAACTGATGAATGAGTGCTATCAAGTTTTCTTGGTTCATCTTCGATTTCACCTGCCTTTTTTGTGAGTTTCCGCTAGCTCTTATTATGCATGCTCTTTCACACGTTTTTTATATATGACATAACTTCGACTTAAATAACGAATTGGGAAACTAAAGGCATGGACCAACCTTGTAAATGGCCACACAATATATAAGAAAAAAGTAGCTAGCATATGAATCTTAAACCAAATTGGTACTTTGGCCATCAGTTCAGGCTGGATTTGGAAAGTAAAAATGCTTCTAAACCAGGGTGCAATCGTGGTTCGATAGTCAAAACCATGGGAATCAATATTGAACGATGTGGCAATAAACCCTGTTCCAACAGCAAGTAAAATTGCAAAAAGTGCTACCCAATCACTAGGTGATGTAGTCACTTTAATCCGCTTGACAGTTAATCGGCGATGGCAAAGTATGATAAGTCCCAATGTAGCCACAATTCCTGCCGGAAACCCAAGAGCAATAGCAATAATGTGATACGTATGTTCCGTTATTCCTAAAAAATTATATACATCAACAGGAATGAGAATGCCGGCTACATGTCCAGCTAAAACAAAAATGATCCCCCAATGGAATAAAAGTGAGCCTATTCTCAACTTTCTTTTTTCTAAAAATTCACTTGATTTCGTCGTCCAGCCAAATTGATCTTTTTGGTATCGATAAATAAGCCCACCAAGAAATATAGTAAAGACGATATAAGGTAAAATTCCCCACAAAAATAACTCAAATCCGTTCATTTTATACACCTCCTAATTTTATTACCCATGAACTTCTTGTAACGAATCACTCTTGTCGATTCCGTTTTGTTCCATTGTCAATAGTAAAGCTTGCAGAAGAACAGCATATATACTTTCATTTTCTTTTAATCTACTTTGAATTTCTTCTATTGCTGCAAAATGCATTTGTAAAAGTTCATTACTAACATCTTTGGAAACATTCCCGCAAAATTCAAGCATCAGTGGCAAATAGTCCGGAAGTTCTTCATCTGTCATTTCAAAACCATGATCTTTGTAAAACAGTTTCAGTTTTAATAATTCAAGACCACGTTCCCGCTGTTCACGAAGTTTTAAATGTGTTACATAAAGATTTGTTATTTTCCCAAAATCAAAGTTCTCAATATAGTTTTCTATTATGTCGTCTTTCGATATGGACTCTATACTATTAATAAATGTATGGAAAAGTTGTTGAACTTGTTTATTTTGAATGGTATATATTTCACTTTTAATCTCTTGCAATATGTTAAACCACTCATCATCTGGATACTGTAATAGAATTGAAATGAACTGATAGATTCTCGGATCAAAAACATTGCTCATCTTATCACTCCCTTTATTTAGGACCTAAGAATTTGAACTTAGGTCCCGTAATATAATTATCATGTGCATATCATTTATGAAAGAACACCACATCCACCAGGACCACCGGCAAAGTCTAAACCACATGCACCTTGATCGGAGTACATGTCATGTACTTCCTCTTTATGACTTTTCGGAATAACGAAGCGGTCTTCATATTTAGCAATGGCAAGTAAGCGATACATTTCTTTTATACTTTGTTCTGTTAAACCAAGTTCATCGATTATTTCTCTGTCAAAGGATTGCCCTGTTGTTACTGCACGCATATAACTTCTCATGACTGCCATTTTTTTCAAAACTGCTCGAATATGATTGGTATCACCTGCTGTGAGAAGGTTTGCCAAATACTCGATCGGAATTCGCATCTCATCAATCGCAGGAAAAATATCATACCAGTCGGCATTACTTCCTTTTCCCTCAATCGTATTCATAATTGGAGAAAGTGGTGGAATATACCAAACCATCGGCATTGTACGATATTCAGGATGGAGTGGTAGCGCAATTTTCCAATCGATAATCATTTTATATATTGGCGATTTTTGTGCTGCTTCTATCCAATCCATTGGAATTCCGTCAGCTAATGCTGCTTTCATTACTTCTGGATCATTCGGATCTAAAAAGATACCAAGTTGTGCATGATAAAGTTCTTTTTCATTTTCAACTGACGCTGCTTCAATAACTTTATCTGCATCATACAACATTATTCCGATGTAACGAATTCGACCGACACACGTTTCAGAACAAATTGTAGGTTGTCCGCTTTCGATTCTTGGGAAACAAAGTGTGCATTTTTCCGCTTTATTTGTTTTCCAGTTAAAATACACCTTTTTATATGGGCAACTTGTTACACAATGTCTCCAAGCCCGGCAAGCGTTTTGGTCAACTAAAACAATTCCATCTTCATCTCGTTTATACATCGCACCAGAAGGACAAGAAGACACACATGGCGCATTGATACAATGTTCACAAATCCGTGGTAAATACATCATAAACACATCTTCAAATTCGGTTTTGATCGATTCCTCCATTTGTACAACATTTGGATCTCGTAACCCTGTAATATGTCCACCCGCCAAGTCATCTTCCCAGTTTGGTCCCCATTCAAGGTCCATAAATTCACCTGTAATTTGCGATTTTGCTCGGGCAACTGGTTGATATTGTTTTTCTGGACTTTCTGTTAATGTTTCATAGTCGTAAGTCCATGGCTCATAATAGTCATCTAATTCAGGTTGATTTGGATTGTAAAATAAATTGAATAGTCGGTTAACTTTGGAACCGGATTTCAACACAAGTTCACCATCTTTTAATTCCCAACCGCCTTTATATTTTTCTTGGTCCTCCCATTGTTTTGGATAACCGATCCCCGGCTTAGTTTCAACGTTATTCCAATACATATATTCCGCGCCTGGTCTGTTTGTCCACGTATTTTTACATGTTACACTACAGGTGTGACACCCTATACATTTATCAAGGTTCATCACCATACCTACTTGAGCTTTAACCTTCAAGCCAGTCTACCTCCTTCAATTTTCGAATCACAACGTTTAAATCCCGTTGATTTCCAGTTGGACCATAATAATTAAATCCATAACTTAATTGCGCATAACCACCAATCATATGGGTCGGCTTAATATGAATTCGAGTTGGACTATTATGTGTACCACCACGGTTTTCCGTTAATTTGGTTCCTGGAACATGAATATGTCTGTCCTGTGCATGGTGCATAAAAGCAACACTTCGAGGAATTCTATGGGTAACAACAGCCCGTGCCACAACAACACCATTTCTGTTGAAACATTCGATCCAATCGTTATCCTTTACACCAATTTCAGCCGCATCATCTTTATTTAGCCAAATCGTTGGTCCGCCTCTGAAGAGCGTTAACATAGGTTGTGAATCAAAGTACATACTATGTATTGACCATTTATTATGCGGTGTTAAATAGTTTAATATAATTTCTTTTCCTTCTACATCTGGTCGGTTAGAACGAAAAGGCTTATGATTTAAAATTGGTTTATAGATTGCTAGCGACTCTCCAAATTCTTTCATCATTTCATGATCAACGAAAAAGGATTGTCTGCCGGTAATTGTACGGTAAGGGACCATCCGTTCAACATTCGTTGTAAATGGTGAATATCTTCTACCATCTTTTTCAGATCCACTGAAAACTGGAGATGTAATAACTGTTTGCGGTTGAGCAGTTATTTTATCAAAAGTAATAAGATCGCCTTCACGGTCTTCAGCTAAGTCTTTTAATTCTAGGTTTGTTTGTTTTTCTAACGATTTCCAAGCACGAACAGCTATTTTTCCATTCGTTGTTGATGATAATGTGAGCACTACTTCACATGCATTCCTTGCATCACGAATATCTGGACAACCGTCAACCATTGTTCCGTTTTGAATCGTACCGAGTCTTTTCTTTAATGATTCATATTCTTGTTCAACCATCCAATTAATTCCATGTGCACCTAAAGGTTGTTTCACGACATTCGGTCCAAGCGCAATCATCTTATTGTAAATTTGTTTGTAATCCCGTTCGACAACATGGATTTGAGGCATTGTCTTACCAGGGATTGGTTCACATTCCCCTTTTGACCAATCTTTCACAAGTCCTAATGGTTGTGCCATTTCACCTTTTGTATCATGTTGCAAAGGAGTTGCAACAACTTCTTTTACAGGTTCTAAATTAAGTTCTGTTGCAAGTTTAGAAACACCTTTTGCAATCTTTTGAAAAACTTCCCAATCTGACTTTGCTTCCCATGGGGAGGCAATCGCTGGATTAAATGGATGGACAAAAGGATGCATATCTGTACTTGAAAGATCATATTTCTCATACCAAGTCGCTGCCGGTAAAATGACATCAGAATATAAAGCTGTTCCTGACATTCGGAAATCTAAGTCGACTAATAAATCGATTTTTCCTTCCGGAGCTTTTTCCCGCCATTTAATTTCTTCAGGGCGAAGACTATCTTTATCAGAGTTCAATAGGCCATTCGTTGTTCCTAATAAATATTTCAAGAAATACTCATGACCTTTACCAGAACTTGAAATTAAATTTGCTCGCCATACGAATAGTGTCCGAGGAAAATTAACCGGATTATCTGGATCTTCAATTGCAAATTGCAATTCTTTTTCTTTCAACTGTTTGGCAATATAATTTCCAATTTCTTCTGTTGTTTCATACCCTTTTGCAACCGCCTCTTTATATAATTCAATGCCGTTACGGTTAAAGGTAGGATAGGATGGTAACCAGCCTAGTCTTGCAGCTAAAACATTGTAATCGGCTGGGTGATTGTATCTTGCCTTACCTACTGTAGGGCTAACTAAATCATTGATCGCAGTTTCTTCAAAACGCCATTGGTCTGTTGTAAAATAGAAAAAAGATGTGCCATTTTGTAACTTTGGAGGACCACCCCAATCTTTTGCCATTGCAATTGTACTCCATCCTTCAACAGGACGAAGTTTTTCTTGTCCGACATAATGAGCCCAGCCTCCTCCATTCACTCCTTGGGCACCGACGAACAGTACAAGATTTATAATTGCTCGATAAATCGTATCAGAGTTATACCAATGGTTTACACCAGCACCGATAATAATCATCGAACGCCCTTTTGTATCGATGGCATTTTGGGCAAATTCACGGGCAATTTTAATAACAAGATTACGATCAACTCCCGTAATATCTTCTTGCCATGCCGGAGTGAAAGGAGTTTTATCATCATAGGAATGGGCTGCTTCTCCACCAAGTCCACGATTAATACCATAGTTTGCTAACATTAAATCATAGACTGTTGTCACATATCTTATTTTCCCATTGATTTTAATCTTTTTTACCGGGATATTTCTTTTTAGGATCCGGCTTCCATTTTCATCAAAATATGGCATATTCACCGTCATTATTTCATCTTCCATACCTAGAAAACTTAATACAGGTTCTATCTTTTCTTCGGTATTTTCATCAACTAAATGTAAATTCCATTTTCCATTATTATCCCAGCGTGAACCCATGGTTCCTTGAGGAATCGAAAATCCATTGATATGTTTGTTAAACATCGCCGGTTTCCATTCTGCATGTTCAGATTCAATACCAAGGTCCTGTGCATTAAGGAAACGATCAGCGGTTAACGTACCGTTTTCTTCTTTTATAAGAACAGAAAATGGAAAATCGGTATATTTCTTTGCATATTCTTCGAAGTATTTCGTTTTACTTTGATGATAATATTCATTTAATATTACATGACCCATTGCCATTGCTAATGCACCATCGGTACCTTGCCGAACTGATAGCCAATCATCTGCAAATCTTGTCGATTCTGCGTAGTCAGGACTTATAGAAATAACTTTCGTTCCTCTATAACGAGCTTCAACTAAAAAGTGAGCGTCCGGTGTCCGAGTTAGTGGCACATTAGAACCCCAAGTCATAATATAGCTAGAATTAAACCAGTCAGAGCTTTCTGGAACATCAGTTTGATCACCCCAGATTTGTGGTGATGCAGGTGGTAAATCAGCATACCAATCATAGAAACTAAGCATCGGACCACCCATTAAGTGCATAAAACGACTTCCAGAGGCATAACTAATCATTGACATTGCAGGTATAGGTGAAAAACCAACATTTCGGTCTGGTCCATATTTTAACGTTGTATAAAGCATTGCTGCTGCAATTAATTGTGTGACTTCTTCCCAGCTTGCACGAACGAGTCCACCTTTTCCTCGTGCTTGTTTATAACGTTTGGCTTTTTCTGGATCCTCCACAATCGATTTCCAAGCATCTAGAGGAGTATCATGCGTTGCCAATGCTTCCTTCCACATATCAAGGAGTTTTTTCCGAACATATGGATATTTCACACGCAAAGGACTATAAATATACCAAGAGAAGCTCGCCCCTCTTGCACATCCTCTCGGTTCAAATTCAGGCATATCTGGACCGGTTGTTGGATAGTTTAGTTGCTGGCCTTCCCAAGTTACAATTCCCTCTTTTACGTAAATATCCCAACTACATGAACCAGTACAGTTCACTCCATGGGTAGAACGGACAACTTTATCATGTTGCCATCTTCTTCGGTAAACATTTTCCCATTCACGTTTTCCTTGTTGTAATTGACTATGATTGTTTGAATATTTCTCTATAGGCTTTAAATACTTAAAACGTTGCAAAAGTGGAGATGATTTCTTTTTCATCTTTTAACCTCCCATTCAACTTACTATCACTTTCTAATCCCATTTAAACACCACAAAATTTTTACCGTTGTGAATTACATCACACATGGAAAGTTTGAAACTACACAAAATGATTTAAGTTCAAAACTTTGTTAAAAAGTTCATGAATTGTTCTAAATTTATGTGATGTTTTTCACACAATAAAGAATTTTTATCAGATAATCTATCAGTAACAACAAGTTCATAGGCTTTGAAGATTAAAAATTTGAAAAATGTATGACATTTATAAAGGAGGATATTATATGCAAAAACCATCTGTTCAATTGGGATTACAAACATCTAGCTTAATTACTGGCTTTATGATTTGGGTTCTCATTTCATCCCTTATGGTTCACATTCGGGCAGATATTACTTTAACGGAAAGTCAAGTATCGCTAATTACAGCTATCCCCGTTATTTTAGGATCTCTTTTACGGATCCCAATCGGTTTTTACGCCGATCGTTTTGGTTCTAGAACTTTATTTATTGCAAGTTTTATCATTATTCTTTTCCCAGTGTTTTACATTAGTGTTGCAAATTCCTTTATTGACTTACTCATTGGTGGATTAATCCTTGGTGTTAGTGGTGCTGTATTCTCCATTGGTGTGACGTCACTCCCAAAATACTATCCGAAGGAAAAACACGGTTTTATAAACGGAATTTATGGGGTTGGGAATATAGGAACAGCCATTACTACTTTCGGAGCACCAATCATTGCAGAAGCAATTGGTTGGAGGGGCGCAGTACGTCTTTATTTACTATTAATTCTTATTTTTATCGGTTTAAACCTGATTTTAGGAGACAGAAACGAGAAGAAAGTCAAAGTTTCTATGGGTGACCAAATCAAGGGGGTATATCGTAATTCTACATTATGGGCATTAAGTTTATTTTATTTTATCACCTTTGGTGCCTTTGTTGCCTTTACAATGTTTTTACCAAATTTTCTAGTTAATCATTTTAATCTAGACTCAGTTGATGCGGGAATACGAACAGCCGTCTTTATTGTCATTGCGACAGCCCTTCGTCCTGTTGGCGGTTGGTTAGGAGATAAATTTAATTCCTTTATTATTCTAATATTTACATTTGGATCCGTTACATTATCAGCTATTATCTTAGCATTTTCACCAAATATCACATGGTTTACAATCGGTGCACTCTGTGTGGGAGTATTTGTTGGTATTGGTAATGGAACTGTATTTAAACTTGTTCCGCTCTATTTCTCAAGACAAGCTGGTGTTGTAAATGGAATCGTATCTGCGATGGGGGGATTAGGGGGATTTTTCCCACCACTTGTACTGACATTTGTTCATAACATAACAGGACAATATTCAATAGCGTTTATGGCACTTTCAGAAATCGCACTTGCATGCTTAATTATCGTTGTTTGGATGTACTTTCAAGAAAAAGAAACCAATCGTAAACAGATGACAAGTCAATCTGCTTAAAACTTATCGAAAACCTTAATTAGAGCCATTGATCCTTCATTCAATGGCTTTATTTTTAAAGAACATAATACCATGCATACAAAAATAATATGAATCAAATATATTCCTTGATTATTCGTAAACCATTAGTAACAGATCTGTCAATTTTCATTTTGTTAATTGGATAAGTTGACGATATAATAAATACATGCATACAAATTGTGTAAAGCAAAAAAGTATTGGAGGGGTTTACCATTAAACAATGGATTATAGCAATTTTGTTCCTGTTTGTAATAATTTTCACAGCTGGTTGTAACATTATGTTCTCAGAAAAAGAATACACTGAAGAAGAGAAAAAACTTATGGCAGAGGCTAAAGAAGTCATAAAAGAATTTAACTATTCATTATATATGGCTGAATCAGAAGAAGAATTAAGAAAATCCATTCAAAATACATGGATTGACGCTGATAACGTATACGACTCCATTATTGATACGTATCATGAAGCAAAAGCAAGGGATTTTAAAGATATGGAGATAGACATATCTGAAGAACTTTTTGTAGCAAACGAAGATATGAGCCGATTTACATATACTGCGAAAGTTGATATTACATTAACAGATAAAGATGAAGATCCTTATCATTATGATCATAAAAACGAATATCAGTTTAAAAAAACAGAGGATGGCAAATATAAATTAGAAAAAATTGGAAAAAAAGATGATTAATTAATCAAAACCGGCCCCTTTATAGATGACAAGTTGAACAATATCTATATCGGGGCTTCAATTATTTTTTATATAAACTACTTTCAATGAAACGATCTCCTAAAAATCCTTCATAAATAATTTTAAGAAATTCTTAAATATAACCATTAAAAACCATAGGAATCTACATAAAACGCCTGTTTTTCCTTTTCTAAACATTATTCATTCATTATGCAAAGTAGAGTCCTTTCTATAAGTTTCTACTCGTGATTGTATTCTACCATAAAATTGTAAATTCTTTTTCACGAGGACTAATGTGTATATTTAAGATTTTACATTCCTCTACATTCGCACGTTTCAAAGATTTCATTGATTTGATAACAAAATCTACCTTTGCTTCTTCCCCTTGCAGTTCTGCCTCCACATTTCCATCAGGTAGATTTTTAACCCAACCGGTCAAATTTACTCTTTGAGCAAGAGTATACATTTCCATCCGAAACCCTACATTTTGTACTTCTCCTATAAAAACAACTTTTTTTCGAACTAGATTGCTTGAAGGAAAATCCGGAATGTCAATACTGTTTGCATGAGAAATAACATATTTGTTTAATAACTTTTTTAATATTTTCATACTACCCCTCTCCTATTTTTATAATACTTTTACCATTGTAAAATAACTACTATCAGGAAGATAATCTTTAATTTCTCCTACAACTCAATAACCTTTACATTCAAAAAAAGAACGGGATTGAAATTCAAAGTTGTAAGCAGAGCTTTATTTATACTTATCTTCTTCATCTTCTGCTCGACATGCCAAGTATTTTCCCCTATACCAATTCCTCAATATGCTTCACAAATCAAAATGTAATGAATTTCCAACCATCTCCAATAAATTTCTGTACTCAACTCACCTATCTAATTACCACCTTCATCTGACAAGATCATATTTATTGGCTATACAACTTCTTTTTCCCGTGCTTTTTTATGATAGATCAATGTTCATTAATAAATTCTTTCATTTTCTTACGTAAAAACGAGAAAATT